>JAGWYX010000971.1 GCA_018969165.1 Verrucomicrobiota bacterium | reverse complement strand
GCCGGACCAGGGTGGCTGGCCGGGATTGGCCGGTACCTGCGGATTTACGCGGCCCTTTGGGAGAACTCGGTAGTGCGGGAGATGAGTTTCAAGGCCAACTTCCTGCTCTGGATTCTGGTCGAGCTGCTCTGGTTCGCGCTGCAACTGACGTTCGTCGGCGTGCTCTACCTGCACACCGACCACATCGGGACCTGGACGAAATGGCAGGTGGTGCTGCTCACCGGCACCAGCCAATTCATTCAACAGGTTTACACGGCCATTTTCCTCACCAATTGTGTGCAACTGTCCGAACACATCCGCACCGGCCGGCTGGATTTCATGCTGCTGCTGCCGGTCAACACCCGGTTTCTGATCTCTTTCCGGCAGGTGGACCTGGGCGGATTCGTCAACGCCGCCTCGGCGCTCACCGTGATGGCGTACGCCGCCCGCCGGATGGGGCTGGTCCCCACCTCAGCCGTGGTCGTCGGGTTCCTCGGCCTGTGCGGCGTCGGCATTCTCATCCATTACTCGCTGACATGGATCCTGGCGGCCACGAGTTTCTGGACCGTGCGTTCGCAGGGGATCGTGTGGGGTTATTACAACCTGTTCAATATCGCGCGGCTGCCGGACGAGGCCTATCGCGGGTTGTTCAAGGTCTTTTTCACGTTTGTGATCCCCGTCGTCCTGGTGGCGAACGTGCCCGTGCGCCTTTTGGTCGAGAAACTCAGCTCCCCGAGACCGCTGCTGGCATTGCTCGGGATGGCCGGGATTTGCTTTGGGATTTCGGAGTGGATCTGGCGCCACTCGCTGCGCCGGTACACCAGCGCCAGCTCGTGAAACGGCCGCCCCGACTCTCCAGGAAAACCGCGTTGGTCAAAGGGACGCGGATGCGGAGCGGGTGGCCGGACGGACGACGCGACCGCGCCGCCAGGTCCATCGGCGGATCGGCCCGGCCCTGCTCACGGGCAGTCGCCCGTGCGGCGCTATTGGCCGCGCTGGGCGTCCAGGCGTTGGCCGGCCGCGCCGCCGACGCGGATGTTCGGACGACGCCGGCGCCGCCGGCTGCTTCGCTGCGGGCGGAGGTCGGTTTTCTGACCGACGCAACCCGTCGGCTGCTGGCCGGTTGTCGTGTGCGCGCCGATGACGGCACGATCCTCTACACACCGGATGGCAAAGGCAACTACCGGGCGCTCTGGACCCGTGATTTCGCCTACATGGTCCAAAACGCAGGCGACCTCATGCCCCCGGCAGACATCGAGGCGGATATCCGCTTCCTCCTCCGCGGCCAGCGGAACGACGGTGCCGTGCCGGATCGCGTGCGGCCGGATGGCGTGCCGGTCTATGCCGCGGGTGGGGAGGACCATCCACTCGGCGAACCCAACCTGGATAATCCCCAGTTCCTGGTCATCGCGGTGGACGCTTATTTGAAGTTGCTCCCGCCAACCCGTCGTCGGACGCTCTTCGCGGAGTGGAGCGCGCAACTGGACCGCGGGATGGAATCTATTCCGCGCGACGCGCATGGGCTGGTCTGGAATGATCCCGCCAGGCCGCATTCGCCGTACGGTTTCACCGATTGCATCGGCAAGACCGGCGATCTGCTCATGGAATCGCTCCTCGATTGGCACGCCTGCCAGCGGCTCGCCTTCTGGCATCGACAGGCGCGCCACCGCGACCTGGCACGCGAGTATCGGCGGCGCGCCTGGCGAATCGAGGCCAACCTCGACGTGCTCTGGGATGAAACCGCCGGCGCCTTCAACGCGGCCACGCGCGACTGCCGTCAACTTGATGTCTGGGGCAATGCGTTCGCGATCGACGTCGGCTTCCCGCTCGGGGCCCGACGCGTGCGGGTGCTCCGGTTCCTCGTCCACGACTGCGACCAGTTCGTCTGGCACGGCCAGGTGCGCCACCTGCTGGCCGGTCAGTACTGGCAGCGGTTGCTGACGCCCGTCGCGCGCGACCGGTACCAGAACGGCGCCTACTGGGC
>JAGWYX010000064.1 GCA_018969165.1 Verrucomicrobiota bacterium | reverse complement strand
TACCGGTTGCCGCGCGAGATTGTGCAGGCGGAGATCGACGCGATTGCGTCGCTCGGGGTGGAGATTCGGCTCAACCAACGGTTGGGGCGGGACTTCACGCTTGGGAGTCTCCAAGCAGCCGGCTACGAGGCGTTCTTTTTGGCGATCGGGGCGCACCGGAGCCGCGAGTTGGGGATCGAGGGTGTGCAGTTGGACGGGGTGCTGCGCGCGATCGAGTTTCTGCTGAACGTCAACCTGGGTTACCGGGTGCAATTGGGTCGGAAAGTGGTCGTGATCGGGGGCGGGAACGTGGCGTTTGACGTGGCGCGCTCGGTGGTTCGGCAGGCGGACAAGTTCGCCGGCATGAGCGAGGCGGAGCTGCGGGTGGCCTTGCACCAGGCCGCCGCGGCGCTGGAGGAGTTGACGACCAAGGACAGCGAGGCCCCGGATGAGGTCCGGCTGGCGCTGGACGTGGCGCGCGAGGCGATCCGCAAGGGCGTCCCCGAGGTGCACATGTATTGCCTGGAGAACCTGGACGAGATTCCGGCGGCGCGCGAGGAGATCGAGGAGGCGGAGCGGGAGGGGATTGTCCTGCACACCCGTTTTGGGCCCAAGCGCATTCTCGGGCGCGAAGGCAAGGTGTCCGGGATCGAACTGATCCGGGCCAGCCGCGTGTTTGACGAGAACCGCCGGTTCAACCCGCAATTCATCGATGGCAGCGAGGAATGCGTCGAGTGCGACACCGTTCTGCTGGCCATCGGGCAGGCGGCGGACCTGACCTGGATTCGGCCCGAGGATCATCTGAAGGTCACCCCGCGCGGCACCTTGCAGACCGATCCGGCGACGCTGGCAACGTCGCGGCCGGACGTATTCGCCGGGGGAGACGTGGCGTTCGGTCCGCGGATCATCATTACGGCGGTGGCCGAAGGCAAACGGGCGGCGCGGTCGATCGCGAAATTCCTTACCGGCCGGGAGCCGGTCGAGCCGCGCCAGGCGCGACTGACAATTTACGATACGCGGCATTACCGGATGAAACCCGATTACGAGAAATTGGCGCGCCGCTCGCCGCCGACGCTGCCACTGGACCGGCGCATCGGGATCGCCGAGGTGGAAAGGGATTACCCGGAGCCGGAGGCGCGGCTGCAAGCCGATCGTTGTCTCCAATGCCACGTGAGCCCGGTGTTCAACGGCGACGAGTGTGTGCTGTGCGGCGGATGCGCGGACGTCTGCCCGGAATTTTGCCTGCGACTGGTGGATGCGGCGCGCCTGCGCAGTGACGACAAGTTGCAGGCGGCGTTTCTGGCCCGCTACGGTCGGTCCCCGGCGCCGGGCGAGCATGGGGCGATCATCAAAGATGAGACGCGTTGCATTCGCTGCGGGTTATGCGCGGTGCGCTGTCCCACTGGGGCCATCACGATGGAGCGAGTGGAATTGGTCCCGGCTTGAGGGCTGCCGTGGCGGGTCGCACACCCAAATCTAATCCTCCGATTCAAGCATGAACTCTCCCACTTCACCGCGATCCGACGAGGTGTCGCGCCGCGGTTTTGTCCAACTGACGCTGGGCTGGCTGGCGGGCACCTTCGCGCTGGCGGCCTCGGCGGCGGCCGCGGTGCGATTTCTGGTGCCGAACGTGCTGTTCGAGCCGAGCCTGCGCTTCAAGCTCGGCAAGCCCGACGATTATCCCGACGGTTCGGTGAGTTTCCTGGAGGACGAGCGGGTATTCCTGGTGCGCAAGGGCAATACCTTTCGCTGTCTGTCGGCGGTTTGCACGCACCTGGGGTGCACGGTCAACCGCGCCGATCACGGCTACCATTGCCCGTGTCATGGCAGTGTCTTCGACGAGCAGGGTGTGGTCAAAAGCGGCCCGGCCCCGCGGGCCCTGGAGTGGTTCCTGGTGGCCCTGAGCAAAGACAACCGGCTGCTGGTGGACAAGAGCCAGCGGGTCAACGCCGACAAATACCTCGTTTTGTGAACACCCCTTTTCTGAAACGCCTTTGGCAAGGGTTCGAGCGCACGCGGGTGGGGCGCTCGATCTTTCGGGTTGGTCTGCCGCAGAGCAACCTGGAGCGCTCGCAGGCGATGGTGTCCAGTTTCCTGCTCCATGTCCAGCCGGCGAAGGTCAACCGGCATTCGCTGCGCGCCTCCTACTCGCTGGGGCTGGGGCTGGTGTCGCTCTACCTGTTCCTGATCCTGATCGGCACAGGAGTGCTGTTGATGTTCTACTACGTCCCGAGCACCGAGCGCGCCTACAACGTGATGAAGGACCTCCAGTTCGTGGTTTCAGCGGGCCTGGTCCTGCGCAACATGCATCGCTGGGCCGCGCACCTGATGGTCCTCTTCGTGGTGCTCCATCTCTGCCGCGTCTATTACACCGGCGCCTACAAACGCCCGCGCGAGTTCAACTGGGTCATCGGCGTGGGCCTGTTCCTGCTAACGCTCGGGTTGAGTTTTACCGGTTATCTGCTGCCGTGGGATCAACTGGCCTTCTGGGCCATCACCGTCGGGACCAGCATCGCCGGCTACGCGCCGGTCCTGGGCCCCAAGTTGAAGTACCTGCTGCTGGGCGGCAACGTGGTGGGGCAGGAGGCCTTGATCCGGTTTTACGCCCTGCATGTGATTGTGCTGCCGGCGGTGGCGGGGCTGGCGGTGGCCGTGCACTTGTGGCGCGTGCGCAAGGATGGCGGACTATCGCGTCCCGATGAACCGGCGGACCTGGTGCAACAGGTCGAGCTGAGCCAGTTGCCCGTGAACAAGACCTACGGGCTGATGGAGTTGGCGCGGGGCCGGACGCCCCAGGTCGATCAGAATCCCGAGGACCAGGTGTTTTCGTGGCCGCACCTGGTGTTTCGCGAGTTGCTGTTGTTTCTGCTGGTGACGGCGATGGTGTTGTTCCTGGCGATCTTCTGGAACGCGCCGTTGGAGGAGTTGGCCAACCCGATCCATCCGCCCAACCCGGCCAAGGCCCCGTGGTATTTCCTGGGGTTGCAGGAACTGGTGAGTTACTCGGCCTTCTGGGGTGGGGTGGTCGTGCCCGGCCTGTTGGTCTTGGCCCTGGTGCTGCTGCCGTATCTGGACCGCGGGCGGCGGGGTGTGGGCCGCTGGTTCGCCCGGGAACGGGCGGTGGCCAACTCGGTTTTCAGCCTCTGCCTACTGGTGGCCGTCGTGCTGACGCTGATCGGCAGCTTGTTTCGGGGTCCGAACTGGGGATGGGTTGAGCCCTGGAAGAGCACCCCGGCGATAACGGAGGAGCACTGACATGAACGACGGGTCGGTTCGCAAGTTCTACGGTTGGTTCACGGTGTTGGGGTTGTTGGTTGGTCTGCTGGTGGTCGTCGGGTATTACCGGGACGAGTACCGCGAGTGGAAGGACTACCAGCGGCGGTATGTCCAGGAGGAGGAGCGTCGGGCTTCCACCCCGCAACAGCGGGCGCAGGCCGCACTGATTCCGATCCAGGTGCGGCAGATCCTCCTGCCCGACCTTAACCGGGTGGACCGTTGCACGACGTGCCACCTGACCGTCGATGACCCGAGCTACGGGGGTTACCCGCAACCGTTGGCCTACCACCCCTTGCATGAGCAGCATCCGTTCGAGAAGTTCGGCTGCACCATCTGTCATCGCGGCCAAGGCCGGGCCACGACCGTCGCCGATGCCCACGGGAATGTCGCGCACTGGGACGAGCCGATGTTGCCGCTGCGCTACATCCAGGCCTCGTGCGGACAGTGCCACCAGGCGGCCGACAATCCCGGCGCCCCCGAGTTGGCTCACGGCCAGGCCGTGTTCGAAGAACGCGGTTGCCGCGGCTGCCACAAGCTGGGGGGCGTCGGCGGTGTCATCGGGCCCGAGTTGGACCGGGTCGGCGCCCGGCGTTCGCCGGACTGGCTCAAGCAACACTTTCTGGCGCCCGCGACCGTGACGCCCGGCTCGGCGATGCCGCCGCAGAAATTTTCCGAGTCGGACCTGGAGGCGATCACGTTGTTCATGCTGAGCCTGACCGGGGAGGGCGCGCCGGGTTATTACGCATCGATGAAGGTGATTCCGAGCGCGGGAGAAGGTCAGCGACTCTTCCAGCAAAAGGGCTGCATCGGTTGCCACTCGATCGGCAACCAGGGAGGCAAGATTGGTCCGGCGCTGGATAACGTCGGCCTGCGGCGCTCTCCCGAGTGGATGATCCAACACTTTCGCGACCCGCAGACCGTGAGCCCCGGCAGTGTCATGCCGCGGTTCGGTTTCACCGAGACCGAGGCGCGGGCATTGACGGATTTCCTCCTGCACCTGCGCGATCAGAAGGTAGCGTTAAGCCTTCCCTCGCTCATGGGGCCCGTCGAGCGCGGTCGCGAAGTCTTCCGCAAATACGGCTGCGCCGGCTGTCACGGGCAGGACGGCAAAGGCGGCGTGCCCAACCCCAACGCCAAGACGGCCCAGCAGGTCCCCGGGCTGACGTACGTTGCCGACGGCTACACCAAAGACGAATTGAAGGCGCGCATCCTCAAAGGCCAGCACGAAATCCCGGCGCTGGACGCGAATCGGCCGCCGCCGCCCCTGTATATGCCGGGCTGGCGGGCGGCCATCAAAGATGCGGAGCTGGATGACCTCGTGGCTTACCTGGTCAGCCTCAAACCCAAAGGCGAGGATGCCGGCTTCTAGCGAGGCGCGCAGAGGGAACGGACGGAGGAAAAGAGCAATCGAAGCGGCCTGACAAAGGCGACTTGAGGTCGGAGGCGCGCCTCGCTAGAGTCTTCGAGTTCTGAAACTGGTTGAGCCTCGGTCGTATGAAACCGTGTTTTGATTCCGTGGAAGCCGTCGTCGCGGACCTGCGCAAAGGCAAAATGGTCATCGTGATCGACGACGCCGACCGCGAGAACGAAGGGGACCTGGTGTTGGCGGCCGAGCGCGCGACACCGCAAGCGGTCAACTTCATGGCGCGGTTCGGCCGCGGACTGATCTGCGTGCCGACCACCGCCGAGCGCCTCAAACAACTGGGCATCGAGCAGATGGTCCAGCAGAACCGCGAGACCTTCCGCACCGATTTCCAGGTCAGCGTGGACGCCGCCCGGGGTGTCACCACGGGCATCAGCGCCGCCGACCGGGCTCGCACGATCCAGGTGATGGCGGACCCAACCGCCGTGCCGGACGACTTGGTGCAGCCCGGTCATGTGTTCCCGTTGCGGGGCAAGCCCGGCGGCGTGTTGCAGCGCGCCGGCCACACTGAGGCGGCCGTGGACCTGGTCAAGCTGGCCGGGGCCCGGCCGGTGGGTGTGATTTGCGAGATCATGAACGACGCCGGCGGGATGGCCCGGCTTTCCGAGCTCACCCGCTTCGCCCGGCGGCACCGGCTCCGCATCTGCACCATCGAGGCCTTGATCCATTACCGCCGCGTGCGGGAAAAACTGATCGAGCCGATCGAGGTCGTCAAGCTGCCGACCGATTACGGCGAGTTCGACCTGCATCTCTATCGCTCGCGCCTGGACGGCCAGCACCACCTGGCGCTGGTGCGCGGCCAGGTCGCCGGCAAGGCCGATGTTCTGGTGCGCGTCCACAGCGAGTGCCTGACCGGCGATGTGTTCGGGTCGCGGCGCTGCGATTGTGGCCCGCAACTGCACCAGGCGATGCGCCAGATCGCCGAGTCCGGGCGGGGGGTGATCGTGTACATGCGCCAGGAGGGGCGCGGCATCGGGCTGGCCCCCAAAATCCGCGCTTATAAACTGCAAGAGCGCGGCTACGACACAGTCGAGGCCAACCTCAAACTCGGTTATGGGATGGACTTGCGCGAGTACGGACTGGGGGCGCAAATCCTGACGGATCTCGGTCTCAAGACGATCCGGCTCTTGACGAATAACCCGAAGAAAGTCGTGGGCCTGGAGGGTTACGGCCTGGAGATCGTCGAGCAGGTGCCGATCCGGATCAAGCCGAACCGGTTTAACGCAAAATATCTTCAGACCAAGCGCGAGAAGCTTGGGCATTGGCTGTGATGGAAGTCGAGCCCGGCCACCTCCCCGTGAACCGGGTGGCAGCGGACGTCAGTCCGCTCCATCTGATCGCCAACGAATTAGAGCCGACTCACGTCGGCTGCTACCGGGCGGGGAAGGACGCCTCCTCTCCCCGGCCCGCTCCTGCGCTGGCAGCGGAGGAGAGGGTGCCCGCAGGGCGGGAGAGGAGGTGCCGCGGTTCAAGACGCGGTCGCGTCTGGTTTCAAGCCATTCCCGTTCAAGGGCCGTGAACCGGTCCCCGTGAAACACGTCCCGCACCATGCTCCGCGCCCATCCAACTGAATCACGCAAAGCCAGACGAGTCGCCGGCGGGCGATTCGCCATTGTCGCCTCGCGCTACAACGCCCGCTATGTCGATGCCCTGGTGCGCGCGGCGAAGTTCGAGTTGATTCGCGCGGGCGCGGAGGCGGTCGAGGTGGTGCGCGTGCCCGGCGCCTTTGAAATCCCGGTGGTGGCCGCGCGGCTGGCGCGGCGCGGCCATCGATCGTTGGCGGCAATCCTCTGTTTGGGGGTCATCTTGCGGGGTGAGACGCCGCATGCGCAATTGATTGGCGAGGCGGTAAGCCAGGCGTTGGCTCGCCTCCAGGTCGAGACGGGTGTGCCCGTCATTCACGAGGTGTTGCTGCTGGAAAACGTCGCCCAAGCCCGCGCGCGTTGTCTGGACCCGAAGCACAACCGGGGTCGCGAAGCGGCGCAAACGGCCCTGGCGATGGCGCGGGTACTGGCCGCCCTGGTCTGATGCCGCTCAGCGCCGCGGTCCATGAGCGGAGCTGGCGGGTGAACTGGCGGGTGGCTGGTTGAATTTGAGGATGCACCAGGGGGTGGTGGCGATCTCGGGTGGGGCGGGGCGTCCCCAATTCACGTTGACTCCCGCGCGTCGGGCGAGGTTGCCCGCCAACCGGGCCAAGGGTCGAGACCGCTGAGGGAGATCGAGCCGGACTCCCCACGTCCAGACGCTCCCGTCGCGGGCCAAGGCGACGCTGGTGGCTTCGGCTGCGCCGATGGCGATCCAGTCGTTGCGCTGGCCGAGGCGGACCGGTGCGGTCCGGGGCAGGGTGGTGCCGTCGCCCAGTTGGCCGTAGCGATTGTCCCCCCAGCTCCAGAGGCTGCCGTCGCGATGCAGTGCCAGGCAATGGGCATTTCCGCCCGTGACCGTCAGCCAGGGATGGCTCGGGCGCAATTGGATCAACGCCCCGCCGTTCAACCTCCGGGTGGGTGACATGAAGTACGGGGCGTTGGCGCCCCAGAGCCAGCAACTCCCATCCCGCTGGCAGGCGACGAAATGGAAATCGCCACGATAGACGGCCACCCAGTTGGTCCCGACGCCGATCCGGGTCGCGCGCGTGCGGTTGGTGGCTCGGGGATTCAGGCCCCAGACCCACAACGAGCCGTCCGTCCGCACGCCGGCGCTGTCGAGGTTGCCCGTGGCGATGGCGGTCCAGTTCGAGCCGGCGTCGAGCTTGGCGGGGGTAAGGTGGTCGGTCGAGGTGCCGTCCGCCAATTGGTTGACGCCATTGGCACCCCAAGCGCAAAGCGTTCCGTCGGTCTTGAGCGCCAGGACATGGGTGCTGCCAGCCGTGATCGAGCGCCAGTTTGTGTCCGCATTGACCTGCTTCAGCCGGGCCCCATCGCGCAGGTCACCGCCCTCCTTCAGGGCGTACGAACCCGATAAGCCGGGGAGCGCGCCCCAACCCCAGAGCGTTCGATTGAGCTGCAACCCGACGGTGTAACTCGCGCCGGCCGCGATTTCCATCCAGTCCGACCCGGTTCGGAGTCGGCGCGGGGCTGGGACGCATCGAGCCAAACCGGGTCCCAGCGCTCCGGCATCGTTCGCGCCCCACCCCCACAGACTGCCGTCCGACGCGAGCAAGAGCACATGGCCTCCCGCCACGCGGATTTCCGGCCGGACGCGGCTCGGGCCGATGCGTGCCTGGACCGGGAAGGCCGGCACCGAGTTGCACGGGCTGGGCCATCGGGACCGGAGCAGCAGGAAGGACCCGCCGAGCAGGCAAGCCAGCCCGGCAGCCACGCAGCGCGCACTCAGGTTCATCCGCTCTGATTGAAGGCAGGAGTCACGGGGTGAGCAAGGGAATTTGAGTGGGCGCGGACCAAGTTCGAGCGGACTTGCGTCGGCGGCTACCGAGTTGGTGCGACCAGCCCCGTGACATAGCTGAATTTCGCACCTTTTAGCCAGGGCTGCTGAGGTCCGTGATCCCCGACGGCGATCTGGCCCCGGATGGCGCTCGAACCGGTTTGCCTCCATAATCTCTGGATTTTGGCGATCTGCAGAGTTTGGCAGCCCTGGTGGTTCTTGGCTGGGGCAGTCGACCACCGGCGCCGGTCGGGCCTCTTCCCTCAAAAAAGTTGTCGCAACGCTCGATTTTGCCCTTGTAACTGATAAGCCTTTATACTATGCAGTAACCAGACCGACAAAATCACCCTGATCCACCTATGAAAATCCCCCAACACCCCACCCTCATCCGCCGCTTCCTCCTGGCTCGGCAAAAGCAACTCCAGGCCAAAAGCCCCGTTCTGGCCGCCAGCCTCGTCACCATCCGGCGCACCTGCGGTAATCCCAACTGCCGCTGCGCCCGGGGCAAAAAACATTTGGGCCACTACCTCACCTGGAAGCTCCAAGCCAAAACCCACACCGTTTACGTGCCAGTGGAGTTGGTGCCCCAAGCCAAACAATGGACTCAAGAACACCGCCGCCTCAAACAACTGGTCCGCGAACTGACTCAACTGTCCCTGGCGCTGATCCAAACCCATGTGACTGCCCGGCGGCGCCGGCAGGCAAGGTCGTAGCCCTGGCCCGGACCTTTCTCAAAACCGTCCGCCATTTCTTCCCGGACCTGCCCGGCTGGCTGGATCAACTGCCCGACTCCCGCTACCAGCCAATGGTCCAGTACCACCGCCGTTTTCTTTGCTGGTGGGGCTTGCTCCTCTTCGGTTTGGGCTTGGGCAGCCGCCGCTCGGCCGATAACGACCTGCGCGACCTGGAATGCGCCATCCTTCACAACCTCAACCACCTGGCCGGCACGCAGCAGGAGGGCCTGCCGGTCACCAAAACCCTCGATCACTTCATCGGCCACGTCGGCAGCGCCGCCTTCGCCCAACTGCTCCATCGGCACACCCAGCGGCTCATCCGCATGAAGGCCCTGGATGAGTTTCGTTTCCAGGGCGACTTCATTGTCGCCGTCGATGGCACCGGCTACCTCAGCTTCACTCACCACCATTGCCCCCAGTGCCTCACCCAAAAGGGCTCCGCCGGCACCCTCGCCTATCTCCATCCAGTGTTGGAAGCTAAACTGCTGACCGCCTCCGGCCTGGCGGTCTCCTTGGCCAGCGAGTTTATCGAAAATCCTCCCGGGCACACGCCCACCGATTATCAGGACCAAAAGCAGGACTGCGAACTCAAGGCCTTTGATCGCCTGGCCGCCACGCTCAAAGGCTCCTTCCCCCAGTTGCGCCTCTGTTTAAGCTTCGACAGCTTGTATGGTTGCGGTCGCGCCTTTGCCCTCTGCGAAAAATACCATTGGCACTTCGTGGTCACCTTCAAGGAGGGCCGCACCCCCGAGCTGTGGCGGGAGTTTCAAGCCCTGCTCCAACTCTGCCCCGCCCAAAAACAGACCCTGACCCTGCCCAACAAAACGCGGCGGGTTTATCGCTGGGTCGAACAACTGCCCTACTGCGACAGTCAAAAACGTTCCTGGACTTTGGGCGCGATCCTGTGCGAGGAAACTTCCGCTGCCGGCCAAAAAACCACCTTTGCCTGGTTGACCAATTGGGCGGTCAACCGGGATTCGGTCGTCGCCATCGCCGACCAGGTCGGACGGTTACGCCAAAAAATCGAAAACGAAGGCTTCAACGTTCAAAAAAACAGCGGCTTGAACCTGGAGCACGTCTTCAGCCAAAACTGGGACCACGCCAAGGCCTATTATTACCTGCTGCAGCTTGGCCATCTGCTCCTGCAACTGTTGCAACACAACAGCCAGCACCTGGCCTTGGCCAACCAATACGGCCACCACAGCGTCCTGGCTCTTTGGGGCGCCCGGAAGAAAATCCCGCAGCGCCTCCTGGAGGGGCTGCGTTACTACCTGCTGCCCCAGGTCGATTTTGACGTGCTCACCGCAGCGCGTTGCCACATGGGCTTGAACAGTTCCTGAGCGGCCGGCTGCAGGCGCATCCTGGTTCAAGCCGCTGACAGCGCCAACTCGACCCAGACCGGTCGAGCCATCACTCGCCGCCCCCTCGTTTTGCCCCGCTCCGGCTGTGCTCCTGGCCGCTGCCACCGCCCCAAGCTCTATCGCCGGCTATTTCACGGCGCTGT
>JAGWYX010000970.1 GCA_018969165.1 Verrucomicrobiota bacterium | reverse complement strand
CGTCGCCACCTCCAGCGCGGCCGAGCTGCTCAGCCCCGCGCCGATCGGGATCGTGCTGTCAATGGCCGCGTTGAATCCGCTGAAATAAACCCCGCGCTGCCGCAGTTGCAGCAGCGTGCCCTTGATGTAATCGGCCCAGGGCGCGGCCGGATTCTTGCGGATGTCGCTGACCAGGAATTTCTCCGGGGTCGGATAGACTGAGGAAACCAGCTCGATCTTGCCGTCCGTGCGCGGCGACGCGGCCATGACCAGGTACCGGTCGATGGCCAAAGACATGACCAGCCCCTGGTTATAATCGGTATGATTGCCGAGCAATTCCAAGCGCCCCGGCGCGCGGACCTGGTAAGGGGGCGTGAACCCGAAGTGCCGTTTGAAGACGGTTTTGGCGTCAGACATGGTCGAACGGTCGCGCAACCAACGCCAGGCCTCGGGGGCTCGGCTCGAGTAGGGCCGCGCCGTCCCGGCGCGCCATCCGGCGGTTTGCCAGCGGCGCGGCCCATCCTGCAAACGGCCCCGACACTCGGAGTTCGCCCCGGACGCCTGGCGAGGGCGGGCGCCGGCAGAGCGGTGAAGCGCAGCGCATCCGGGCAGTCACGGCGTCAAGTGATCACACCGCCGGGCCAGGTCAAAGTCCTTCCCGGTCAGCCCGCCTTGATCATGGGTGCTGAGGGTGAGGGTGACTTTGTTCCACCGGATGTCGATGTCGGGATGGTGGCCGGCCTGTTCGGCCAGCTCGGCGACGGCGTTGACAAACCGGATCGCCGCCGGGAAATCCTGGAAGGCAAAGGTGCGGGCGATCACCTGCCCGCGCAGGCTCCAGGCGGGGACCGCGGCCAGCGCGGTTTGAATCTGGTTTGGCGTCAGCTTGGCCATCGCGGCTGTTGTGCCACAGTCCGCCCAGGCGGTCACGTGGAAAAGCCGCGGCCGGGAATCGCTTCCCGGCCGCCACGTCAGGTGGTCCGATACCGCGTCGGCCGGTCCTCAGGGCACGCGCAGTCGATAGAACTGTTGATTCCCTGACACCGGCACGGTGTAGGGCGAAGTGGCGCCCGTCACATCGGTCCACGTCCCACCGAGTTGACCGACGGACTGCAGGGTGCCTTGGGTCCAGGCCAAGACGGGTTGGCCGGCCGTGACTTGGACGTTCAAGGTCACCCCGGCGGCGCCATTGACGGCCGAGTAACTCTGGAAGGTGCTGTTGGCGGCCACGGTCCTGTAACTGGCCCAGACCCAGGCCGCGGAGTTGGTGCTCGAGGCGATCCGGACTTCGTCCACCAAGCCGTTCATGGGAAAGGCGGTGTCAGTGAAGCGGCCGAGGTTCAGGTCGCTCTGGTTGGCGAAGTCGCTCACCGCCCCGCCCGACGCGGTGGCGCTGAGACCGTCCACGTAGAGCCGAATCCTGGCCGCGCTCCGGTCCACGACCGCGGTGACCTGGTGCCACTGGCCGGGGCTGACGGCGCCGGCGGCGCTCGTGGTGTCGTTGCCGGTGGTGCCATTGCCGGTATTACAGTGCAGCACGCCGTCATGGGTGTTGTAGGTGTTGACGAAGAACTGGCAACCGTCGGCGTTCCAGCCGCCCTTGGAGTTGACCCATACGGCCTGAATGTTGTCCGCCGTCGAGGCGATGTTCACCCACGCCGAGAGCGAGAAGGCGTCGCCCAGATCGACCGGGCCGGGATCCAGATAGGCGTTGCCGGTGAAGGCGCCGCCCAGGCCGACCAGGCCCGGGACCGCCGCGGGGGCCACACCGTTGGTGGCCGGGTATTGCGAAGTGCTGTCCGCGAACGGCAGGGCGCCTTCTTTCATGTGCCAGACCAGGGTGTAATTGGGCACCCAGACGTTGGTGCTCGGCAGGGCATTGGTGGGCGCCGGGTCGCCCCAGTATGCCCAGATGAAGTCGTTGGTGCCGCTCAGTGCCGGGACCGCCACCCAGACCGTCGAGACGCCATTGGTGTCATTCCACT
>JAGWYX010000969.1 GCA_018969165.1 Verrucomicrobiota bacterium | reverse complement strand
GCGAGATGCCGAAAAACTCGGCGTCAAAACAATCCGCGTCTTCGATGAATCCTCCCCACTTCGAGTTCGTTTTGTCGGCCGATCGACGCGGATCCCCGTACGTCGCGCGCCAGTCCCAGCGCGAAGCCGGCACTTCACCCACCAGATCCCGGCCTCCGATCAGGTTCTCCCAAAACGCTTCCACACTCGGAGAACCGGGGAACACGCCGCCCATGCCAACCACCGCGATCGGGATCGGCTCGCGATGAACCCGGGGAGCGGACACCGGTGTTTCCGCCGCGCCCGTGCCCGTTGCCCCAAGCATCTCCTGGGAGGCTTCACGAGAACTGCCCCCCGCCGGGTGCGGCAGGCGCCCTGCGAGATGTCCGGCCAACTCGGTGAGCGTCGGATGCGCAAAAAAGACGTCCGGGCTGAGATCGAGCCCAAGCCGATCGTTCAACGCCTTGGCCAAGGATCGGAAGTTGATCGAATCGAACCCGTACTCGCTCAGGTTTACATCCGCGCGAATTTCCTCCGGCGCGACCTTCAAGAGAGCGGCGGCCTCGGACGCCAAGACTGAAACCAGCCCGTCCGCACCAGCCGAGCCATTGCCGGATTCCGGAGCACCTTGCTCCGCCATCGGCAACGACACCTTCGTCGAGCGCGTGACGCGCGGCGCCTCACCCGGCCCGGGAACCCAGTAGGACTCGCGCTGGAACGGATAAGTTGGGAGCGGAACGCGTCGCCTCGTTTCCCCCGCGTGCACCACGTTCCAGTCCAGCGGATACCCTTTGAGGTAGAGTCCGGCCAGGCTCCAAAGCTTCTCACGGTAATTGTCCGGGGCCGACGTCGCTCCGACCAACGCGCTTGAAACCGACTCCCAAACCACCCGGAACAACGCTTCGTCCTCGGGTTTCATCCGGATGCGCTCGCCCGCCAGGGCCACGGGTGGCTCCTGGCCGGCAAGGACCTGCTCCAGCGCGCGGAGCAGTTCCTCGCGTGTCCGGACCACGAACGCCCGGCGGCGCAGCAGATGGTGTCGCCCGGCGTTCAACGTGTAGCAGATGTCGGCAAATGCGTACCGCGCGCCCTCGCGCCGCAACCACTCGGCCAATTCCCGCATCTTGACCAGAAGCGCCTGCTCGTCCCGGGCCGAAAGGGTCGCCAAACTCCAGGGTCTCGGTTGGGTGCCGCCGGGCTCGACGGGCGGGATGGACGGGGTTTCCCCGATCACCACGTGGGCGTTGGCGCCGCCGAACCCGAACGAACTCACGCCGGCGCGACGCGGCGGGGCCGCGGGCGAGATTCCGTTGCGGCCGACCCAGTCCTCGGTCTCCGTGATCAGGCGAAACGGACTGCCCTCGAGCCGGAGATACGGGTTGACCTCGCGCACGTGCAGCGTCGCCGGCAATTTCCCGCGCTGCAACGCGAGCAGCACTTTGATCACCCCCGCGATGCCGGCCGCCGCTTCCAGGTGTCCGATGTTGCTCTTCAACGATCCCAATCCACAAGCCCCGGCCTGGACGGAGCCACCCGCCGCGGCGAACGCCTTCACCAAACCGTTGAATTCGATCGGATCACCCACAACCGTCCCGGTCCCGTGAGCCTCGATATACGAAATCGACGCCGGAGCGATACCGGCATCGCGGCACGCCGCCAGGACGACCTCGCTTTGGGCCGTGGGATTGGGCGCCGTCAGCGTGCTGGTGCGGCCACCGTGGTTGACGGCGCTGCCTAAAATCACACCGAGCATGGCGTCGCCATCCCGGACAGCGTCCTTGAACCGTTTGAGGAGGACCGCGCCGACGCCTTCCCCGCGCACGTAGCCGTCCGCGTGAGCATCAAACGTCTTGCACCGGCCATCACCACTCAGCATCCCCGCTTGCAGAAACCCCAGCGTCGTCGTCGGGGTCAGGAGCGCGTTCACCCCCGCCGCCACAGCCAGATCGCACTCACCCTCACGGAGGGAGCGGGCGGCACGGTGCA
>JAGWYX010000968.1 GCA_018969165.1 Verrucomicrobiota bacterium | reverse complement strand
CGAGTCGGTCGCCAGGATCCTCGAGCACCTCGAGGTTCAGGATGTGGACAGCGCCGCGTTCATCTAACCGGTTCACCAACTCCGTGGGGGTCAGCGGGCTTTGACGCTGGTGCGCTGGACGGCCCAGTCGTTATCGCCGCGCTGGCTCTGGGGGAAGGTCTGGCCGCTGTAATTGAAGTTGACCTTTTTCTTGGTGGTGGGGAACAGCCACATGTGGATTTCGGAGTGGCCATCGGCGAAAGCGAACCCGGCAGCCCCGTTGTGGTAGGAGGCCGGCAGGTCGCCCCAATTGCCGCTGCCGGGGTGCGGGTCCAGTAGATAGTAGCCGTCATTAATGCTGTCGGGATGTTCATCCAGGGTAACGTAGATCATGGCCGGCTGGGGGATATCGGTCAGCTTCAGGAATTGGCGGTAGTCGGTGTTGAACATGTTCAGGCCGCGGGCCCAGGCGTCGTTCGGGTTGGGGTTGAAGGCCCCGCAGAAGGCGTTCATCGAGTAGCTGCGGACGCGGGCGGTCCAGCCGGCGTTCCGCTGGGCCTGGCTCAGATAAACGTCGGCCGAGCACTTGTAAAGTTTCCAGTCGCCGCCCGAATACGGCGCCAGGGCACCATTTTGGACCCAGGCGACGTTGGTATTGCCCGGGTCGAGCCCCCAGGTCATGACGTTGTTGACCCAGTTGCGGAAGGTCTTGGACTGATCCTCGGTCAAGGTCTCGGCGACCCCGAAATTGTTGACCACGCGATCATTGTAATCCCCGGCATAAAGGTGCCAGGCGATCATGAGCTGCTTGGCGTTGTTCATGCAGGTGACGGCCTGGCCTTTGGCCTTGGCCTTGGAGAGGGCCGGCAGCAGCAGGCCGGCCAGGATGGCGATGATCGCAATCACCACCAGCAACTCGATCAGGGTGAACGCCGACCAACGGCGGCCGACAAAGGGGGTGCGAGTTTGAATCCTCATAAAAGTTATCCTTATATCCATACAACACCCAATAACGTTGTATGATGTCTATCTAGCCCGATTGGCCGGGAATTGCAACTGTGCGTTTGACCGCCCATCGGCGCCCGCGTGAGGAAAGGCCGGCCGCCCGCCGGGGGCGAGCCCGGAGGAGCGGATTGCAGAATTGCCAAAACGCCGGCCGCCCGTTAGATTGCCGGGCCATTGAGACTTTTCGTACCCAGGTCGAGTTGCGGGCTGGCGCGTGAAGCCGGCCGCCCTCCCCGGCGCGACACAGGCAATCCGTGCCCTCGGCGACCGGGTACTGGCCCGGGTTCGGGGCTGTCCGCGGCCTGACGAGCCGGGGCGCCCGTGAGCAGGAACTCAGTGGTGGTGGCATGGCCCTGTTCAGCCGGAAACGCAATAAGGACGAACACCGGTATTACCTGTTGCCGGGCATGGGGCGTTCCAACCGGCGCCGGCGCCAGGAGATCTTCCGCTGGTCGATCGTGGTCGGCCTGGTGGCCGCGGCCGTCTTCGGTCTGCTGCTCTATTACCTGAACCGGTTCTAGCGAGGCGCGCAGAGGCAATGGACGAAGGCGACGAAGAACCGAAAGCAACGATTCAGGCAGCGACGGCGCGCTGCGCTGTCCCCGGCGGTAGAACCGCCGGGATTCTGCCAAGCGCGAGTGCCACCACGGTCGTTGCACCCGTTCTACGGGCGCGGACGTTGCGGCGCGCCGTCCCCACCGTTTCCAATCAAGACAGGGACAGGGGCGGTCGTCCGGGAGAATTACTTGGAGGGTTCCTTTTTTGCCAGTGGTTGTGCCAGGGCGGTCAAGCTCTCGCCGCCGACGACCTCGAGGCCGGGCAAGGCGCGCCGGAGCTTGGCGGCGCCGGCTTCGGTGATCTTGCTTTGCCAAATGTAGAGATGCTTCAGATTGGTCAAGCTCGTGAGCGCCGCCACCCCGGCATCGGTGACTGGCGTGTCGAACAGGTTCAAATAGGTCAGGTTGACCAATCGGCGGAGGTG
>JAGWYX010000967.1 GCA_018969165.1 Verrucomicrobiota bacterium | reverse complement strand
TGGGGGACCTGACATTGTCGATGCTCCAAGGCGAGGCGGGCAACCAGGCGCGCGAGTTGGAGGAGTTGATTGGGTGGCTGCGAGACCGCGAGCGGCCGGACGCGGTGTGTCTGTCCAATGCGTTGCTGATCGGACTGGCGCACCGCCTCAAGCAGGCGGTCGGAGTGCCGGTGGTCTGCATGCTGCAGGGCGAAGATTCGTTCCTCGACGCGCTGCCGGCGACGCACCGCGCGGCGGCCTGGCGATTGATCGCCCAGCAGGCCACGGCGGTGGACCGGTTCGTGGCGCCGACGCGCTATTTTGCCGAGCGGATGGGCGAGCGGCTGAATCTGGCGTCGAGCCGGGTGCGGATCGTTCCCAATGGCATCGCCCTGGACGGTTTTGCGCCGGCGCTCACGCCGCCGGAGCCACCGGTGCTCGGCTACTTTGCGCGGATGTGTCCCGAGAAGGGCCTGGGCGGGCTGGTCGAGGCGTTTGAGATTCTGAAGACGCGCGACCGGATCAAGCGCCTCAAGCTGCGGGTGGGCGGCGGGCTGGGCCCGGCCGACGAGCCGTTCGTGGCCTCGCTGCGGCAGCGTCTGCGCGCGGGCGGCTTGGCCGACCAGGCCGAGTTTTGTCCGAACCTGGACCGCGCGGCCAAACTGGCGTTTCTGCGGTCGGTCTCGGTGTTTTCGGTGCCGGCGTTGTATGGCGAGGCCTTCGGCTTGTATGTCATCGAGGCGCTGGCGTCCGGGGTGCCGATCGTGCAGCCGCGGCACGCGGCCTTTCCGGAGTTGGTCGAGGCCACGGGCGGAGGGTTGCTGTGCGCGCCGGGCGATGCGCGCGCCCTGGCGGAGTCGATCGAGGGCCTGCTGCTGGAACCAGCCCGGGCGCGCGCGCTGGGTGACGCCGGCCGACGGGCGGTGCTGGAGGAGTTCAGCGCCGAGGCGATGGCCCGCGGGATGGCGCAGGTGTTTCAGGAGTTGGTCGGAGGCCAAGGAGCGTGAGGGGCTGGGCGGCCTTCCCGACGCGCGGCGTCCGGTCAAGTCCGCGTCTTTTCCCATCGCCAATCGGCGCTCGCGAATTTAAAATCTGGTCATGGCTTACGAATTCAAAGTCACCCGGCGGGTGGAGTTCTCGGAAACCGACATGGCCGGGATCATGCATTTTTCGAACTTTTTCCGGTTCATGGAAACGGCGGAGCACGGGTTCTATCGATCGCTGGGCTTCTCGGTGATCATGGACCAGTTTGATCCGCCGTTGGGCTGGCCGCGGGTGCACGCGGCGTGCGACTACCAGCGCCCGGTCCGGTTCGAGGACCAACTTGAAGTTCACCTGCTGGTGCGCGAGAAGAAGGCCAAGGCCCTGACGTATCGGTTTGTGTTTCGGAAGTTGAACGCGACTCCGCCGATCGAGGTGGCGCGGGGGGAGCTGACGGTGGTGTGCGTGGCGCATCACCGGGACGGCCGCATGGCCGCGGTGCCGATCCCCGCCGGGCTGGCGGCGCAGATCGAGGTGGCGCCGGCGGTCGCCCTGGGGGCACAGGCCGAAGGCCTCAATTCAAAGGCATCGGAAGGGTCCGCCAACTGACCAGCCGGCCGTTGACGAACACCAACTCCGCCTTGACGTAATCCTGGGGATTGTAGGTGTAGCTGAAATTCCGGCGCCACCACATCGGATACCCCTGCATATAGGAGCTGTAGTAGAGCCAGGTCGTTGTCTCCCCACTTTGGTCGCCGCTATGGAGAATCTCGTTGGGCTTGCCCAGGGCGATATACACGGCATCCTCGCTCATGCCGACGCGCAACTGGCCTTGATCCACCAGTTGCTTTTGGTCGGGCGGCAGGGCGTCATAAGCCGCCTGTTTTTGCTTGATCCGACTGGTCACCGAGGAACTGGCGCAGCCGGCCAGCACCAGCCCCAACGCCAGCGGCGTCCAGAATCTCACGGTCATCAGACGAGTTTTCACGTGTCGTTTTGCGCGCCCCTGTGGCGCC
>JAGWYX010000966.1 GCA_018969165.1 Verrucomicrobiota bacterium | reverse complement strand
CGGAAGTCAACCTCGAGTTCCCCGTGTCCAACTGATGTCTCGAGCTTACTCCGCAATTTGGACTCGCCACCAACCCCGACTCAACCTCACACTCCCCAGACGACATGACCGATCCGAACCCAGACCGCCTATCCGTACAGAAACCGAAGATCCTCGTCGTGGAAGACGAGTTGGTCGTCGCGCTCGACATCCAAACGCGCCTGCTGCGGATGGGTTACGAGATCGTGGGCCGGTGCAGCACCGGCGAAGACGCCGTGCCGCTGGCCATCAATACCAAGCCGGACCTGGTGTTGATGGACATCTTGCTGGCCGGTAAACTCAACGGGATCGCCGCCGCCCGGCAAATCCGCTCCAAGATCGATCTGCCGGTGGTCTTCCTCACCGCCTACTCCGATGATGCCACCCTGCGCCTGGCCAGGCTGGCGGAGCCGGTCGCTTACCTCGTCAAGCCGTTTGACGAGCGGACCCTCAAGGCCACCATCGAAATCACCCTCTACCGACACCGAACCGTCGGCAGCCAGCCCCCGGTGCGGTGAGGGCAGGCAGACGGTCCCGCCTCCCCGGCAAACCGGAGCACAGCGCCGCGGCCTTTTGACTTTCGGTCCGCTGGCACGCCGGCTCCCGCGCGAATCAGCGCGAATCAGGTTGACTTTCAGGCAGGATTAGGGTTCGGTCTTCGCGCTTCCTTGATGAAAGCGAGCGCGCGCTTTGGTTCCCGCCACCGGCTTGCCGGCCCCAGCCCGATGAGCCGTACCTTCCTCGTGTCAGTCCTGGCGCGCTCAGCAGCCAGTGGCTGCCGGCGACCGGTTGGCGGCCGGCCCCGGTTTCCCATCCGAAGGTGGCAGCGGCTTGCGGCGCTGGCCGCCCTGGCCGGCATCACCCTGGCCGGATCCCGCGCGCCGGCGGCGCCGCCGCGCCCGATCTGGGCCAGGACCATTACCGCCGACTCGGCAGGGAGCAGCGTCTCGCCGGCCGGCATCTGCGTGGATGGCCAGGGCGACACCATCGTGGCCGGGACCTTCCGCGGATCGGCTCGCTGCGATGCGCAAACCACCGTCACGGCCGGCAGCACCAATAACTGGCTCTTCCTGGCCAAATACAATCCGGCCGGCGGCTTGATTTGGGTCAAGACCGGTGGCAGCACCAATAACTCTTCCTCGGCCCAGGCGGGCGCGGTTTGCGCCGATGCCGCCGGCAATATCTACCTGGGCGCAAATCTGGTCGGCGAAAACAACATCGACGGAGTGGACGTATCGTCGGACGGTAGCTGGATCGCCGTGGCCAAGCTCGATCCGAACGGAAATGTTCTCTGGCTGACCAATGCGATGTGCTCCGGAAACAGCGTGGCGGCCATCACTCGAATCGCGGTGGATGCCCAGGGCCGGGTGGTCGCCATGGGCGGATTCACCGCGCTTTTGACCTTTGGCAATAACTGGACCATCCAAAGCGAACAGATTCCCTCCTTTAGCGGACCGTTTTACCCAAGCGCGCTGCTGGCTACGCTCTCTCGGGAGGGCGCCTGGACCGCAGTCACCTATCCGTCGCCCGGCTACTTGAACCGGTATATCGAATTCGCCGCCGTCGCGGGAACGAATGTCTTTTACGGCGGGAACAGCGTCCTGACTTACTATTTTGACACAGACCAAGGAATCCGGACTTCTGAAACCGCCGACTTGTGCTACTTCGGTAATGTGAACTCGTGGTCGCGAGAGTACGGCGGTGGCAACGTGGGCTCCCCAACATCCCCCATCCTGGACAACGGCACGCTCTCCGGCCTGGCAGTGGACGAACAAGGAAACGTCTATACCAGCGGCAGCTATGGCCCAGGCGCATGGACCTTCAGCCCAACCGTCACGACCAACCTGCCCAGCGGCGGCACCGCTTTTCTGGCCAAATTCGATCCGGTCGGCGGGACCAATTTATCGGTGGCACTCCTGACCAATGCCCTGCCACTCGTGGCCGGAGACCATAACCAAGG
>JAGWYX010000965.1 GCA_018969165.1 Verrucomicrobiota bacterium | reverse complement strand
GGCGGACGCAGGGGCCGCGGCCGCCACCGGGGGGGCGGGCGCCGCGCGGCCAGCGGCCACCGGTGCCGCCGCCGCCGTCTGGGCCGAGGCGGCCGGTGGTGGGGCCGGCAGTTTGATGGTCGGCGCCGCCGTCGGTTTGGGTGGCAAATTGATGCGGACCGTTTCCTTCTTGGGCTGAACCTTCGCGGCTTCCGCTGGTTTCGGCGGGACGCCAGCAGGCGGAATGGGGATGTTCTCTGCCATAAATCTGGCTCAACCTAGATTTGATGATTCGCAGTGTCAAACTCTTATTCGGTCGAAAAGCCGACACGCGACGGGTGTCCGCAGTGCGGGCGTGCCGGCGCTCATTCCAACCGGGTTAATTCCTCGCGCACGCGATGGATCAGGGGTTTGACGGTGGTGGCGCTGAAATCGAAGCGGCCGCCGGCCGCAGCGAACAGTTCGGGCAATGGCCGGGTCCCACCCAGGGCCAGGCCGCGCTTGTAAGCGCGCAGCGCCTGGACGGGATCGTGGCGGGCGTTGACCCAGACCTGCAGGGCGCCCAGTTGGGCGATGCCGTACTCGATGTAATAGAACGGATGCAGAAACAGGTGCAACTGCCGATGCCAGAGCGCGGCGCGCACGGCCTCGTAGCCGGTCCAGTCCACTTCCCCGCCGAAGCGGTCCAGGAGCGACGTCCAAGCCGTGGCGCGTTCAGTCCGCGTGTGCCGCGGGTGGAGATAGAGCCAATGCTGAAAGGCGTCGATCGTCGCGATCCACGGGAAGATGAGGATAACATTCTCGAGGTGGTCGTGCCGGGCCCGACTGGCATCGGGCCCCGTGTAGAAGGCCTGGAGGAACTGGTTGCCGAGCAGTTCCATGCTCATCGAGGCCACTTCGCAGAATTCGATCGGGGCGCTGCGATAGGCATGCAGGGGCTCGCCGCGCGTGGCGAAGGTGTGAAAGGCGTGCCCGGCCTCGTGGAGGAGGGTCTCGACGTCTCGCTGAATGCCGACGGCGTTCATGAAGATGAACGGCAGGCGCGTCTCGGCCAACGTGCACTGGTAGCCGCCCGGGGCCTTGCCCTTGCGATTCGCCAGGTCCAGCAGGTGCAAGTCCCGCATTTGGTCGAATTGGACGGCCAATTCCCGATCCAAATCCGCAAAGATCTTCGCCGTCGAAGTGATGAGCGAGTCAACCTGTTCGAACGGCTGCAAGGGCGGTCGGCCCCGGGGATCGACGGCCAGGTCCCAGGGCCGCAACCGCGCCAGGCCGAGGTGGTGCCGGCGCCGGGCCTGGAGTTCCCGCACCAAGGGCATCACCTCATGGGCAATCGCGTCGTGAAAGCCCAGGCAGTCTTCGGGCGTGTAGTCGAAGCGCCGCAGCGCCCGGAAAGCGTAGTCCCGATAATTGGGGAAACCGGCGTTGCGCGCGATTCGCTCTCGCAACTCGATGAGTTGGTCAAAGCAGCCGTCGAAATTGTCGGCCTCGGCCAACCGGCGGTGGGCCACCAGTTCCCACGCTTCCTGCCGCAGCGGTCGGTCGGGTTCCTCCAGGTATTTTCCCATCTGGACCAGGGTCCGTTCCTGGCCTCGAAACCGGACGGTGAGGGCCCCGGCCAGTTTTTGGTATTGCTGGCCGAGCTTGGCCTCGTCGGTCTCGAGCGGGATATTTTCCTGGCGGAACAACTCGACGTGAGCCCGGGTATTGCGGTCCAGAACTTCGTAGCGTGCCGGCGCCAATTGCGGGCGGGCGGGGTGCTCCAGGTAGGCCTGCTCCAGCTCGAACTGGCGTGGTTTGAGCCGGGGCTCGATCTCCTCGATGAAGTGCAGGTAGGCCTGCTCGGCCGCGGGATCGTCGGTGTGACACGTCATGGCGATGTAACGCCGCGAGGATTCCTCGTCGAGCGCCGCGGTCAACTCGCTCCAGTCCAGCAGCCATTGCTCGAGTTCGGCGGGGCCGCCGTCAACTCTGGCTCGAGCGGCCAGGGCGTCGAAGCAC
>JAGWYX010000964.1 GCA_018969165.1 Verrucomicrobiota bacterium | reverse complement strand
ACTCCCCGCCCGGCCAACTCGCTGCTCCCTCCAAACCCACCACGCCGGTTCACGCTCCGCGCGGTGATCTTCCCTCTGCCTCCCACGCCAGCGTGAGAGAATCACCCTCCCGCTTCAGTGATTTCCTCGAAGCGGAACAGTAAGTGCCCAGGAACCACTTCATTCCAGCAACCAAATTGGGTCGGGGTGTTTCGATCACGAGATGAAAGTGATTAGGCATCAAGCAGTAAGCGTGGACCTGCCAGTCTGTTTTGGCGCACGTTTCAGCCAACGTGGTTAGGAGCACATTGCGATCCTCATCATCGCCGAAGATTGGTTCCCGCCGGTCGCCACGGTTCATTACGTGGTAGATCGCCCCTTGGTATTCGATGCGGAGTTGACGTGGCATTGCGTTCAGACTATCGCTTCGCGGAAACGTGGCAATGACAAAAAGTGACCCATTTTTATCGATGATGAGGACTGACCCCTTATGTCAGCGCCAGACATGGGCGTCGCCGTCGTAGTTGATCGCGACGAGGGAGTTGCCATCGGGCGAGAATGTCACCCGGGAAAACATGACCCCTTGACCTTCCAGCGTCAGCACCTCCTGATGCGTGCTCAGGTCCCAGAGCTTCACCGCCTCCGCGCCGTTGCTGCCGGTCGCCAGGCGCCGCGAGTCGGGCGAAAAGCAGAGGGAGTGGACGCCGAGCAAATGCCCGCGCAAAGTCGCGGTCTCACGGCGCGTGGCCGTGTCCCAGAGCTTGACTAAGCCCTCACTGCCACCGGTCGCGACCCACCGTCCGTCGGGTGAGAAGGCAATACCAGTGACATCATGCCGGTGAGCTGGCAGGACCGCCAACTTGCGCCCCTCAGCGAGACTCCACCAGGCCACGGTCCCGTCGGTGTTCCCGACGACCAGGGTACCCCCGTCGGGTGCGAAGGCGGCCGGCCCCGAGCCGTTCCCTAGACGCAGCGCCAGACGCTCCTGCTGCGAGGCAAGGTCCCATAGGCGGACCACACCCTGGGTGTCACGGGTGGCGAGTTGTTGGCCCTGGGCGAGGAGATTAACCGGCGACACCGGGCCGATTCCGGCCACAAAACGACTGACAATGCGCTCCGCCGCGCAATCCCAAATCCGGATGGAACCGGTCCGATCACCTACGGCCAGCCGCTTGCCGTCGGCAAGGAACATGGCTCCGAAGTTCTCCAGACCGAGTTCGGCACACGGATCGGTTTGGCGGAGACTGGCCGTGTCCCACAGGCTGACGGAACCGTTTTGATTGAAGGTAACAAAGCTCCGGCCGTCGGGGGCAAAGGCCAGGCTCTGGACGCGACCCGGCAGGAGCGTGAAGGAGGCCGGTTGGCGCTTCAAGGCGGAGTCCCAGAGGAAGATCCAGCCGTCCTTGCTGCCACTGGCCAAGACCTTGCCGTCCGGCGAAAACGCCAGGCACCAGACCTCCAGACGGTGGCCGCGCAGCGTCGAGGTCTTCTTCCAGGTGGCGACCTCCCACAGCCCGAGCGTTTGGTCGGCGCTGGCGGTGGCAAGGAGTTTGCCGTCGGGGGAGAAAGCCGTCGCGCTGATCCAGGAATTGTGGCCTTGGAGCACCGCCACGGGGGCGACGGAGGTTGCTCCCCAAAGCCGGACCCGGCTTTCCGCGTAGCCGGAACCCGAAGCCAGCCATCGGCCGTCGCGGGAAAAATCCAGCGAGGTGAGGCCATCGGAATGGGCGCTGACGTTCGCGCGGACTTGTCCTGATGCCCAGTCGATCAGCCGGACATGGCCATCGGACTCCCCGATTGCCAACCGGGCGCCGTCAGGCGAAAACGTGACGACGCCCTGGTGTTGACCGAACAGCCGGCTCGTTTGGAACTCGGCGACCTGGGCGCGTGACTCGACGTGCCAGACGCGGACGCGTTCGAGGCCCATCGCGGCCAGGATGCGGCCGTCCGGCGACACGGCAACGGACCGCGCCTGGCTGTCGATGTCCAAGCGGGCGATCTCGAGTTTTGTC
>JAGWYX010000963.1 GCA_018969165.1 Verrucomicrobiota bacterium | reverse complement strand
CGGCCAGAATGGCGATGATCGCGATGACCACCAGCAGCTCGATCAAGGTGAAGGCGCCGCCCCGGCCTCGCCGCAGGCGGTTGGCCAGGGGATTAATGCGAAAATTATTATGCTTATTAACTAATATCGAAATTTTAGTCGCACTCATACGACACCTTTACTTCCGCGCCCCCGGCCTGTCAACGCCGAGCCAGGTGTGCGTTTGAGCGCACAGCCGCGGCGGCAGACGGGCAGGAGGCGACGGAAAGTGCCAGGCGAGCGCCGGCGTCGGTCCGAAGACGCGACGTGAAATCGGAGGCGCGCCGCGCGGGGAGTTACGATTCCTCGGCTCCCGGACGGCGGGCACGCCGGTCCAGGCCGGCGAGGTCGGCGCACACGCCGCGTCGGCTGGCGGCCACAAAGTCCAGCAATGCCCGCGCGGCCTCGTCGGTGAATTGCGCGCGCGCCGCCTCGAGGGTTTCCCGCAGCGGGCCGCGGCCGCGGAACAGCCGGTGGTAAAGCCGTTTCAACTCGGTCCGTTGCGCGGCGGTGAAGCCCGCGCGGCGCAGCCCGACGGTGTTCAGGCCGCAGAGGCCGTTGTCGCCGCGGGCCACGGTGAAGGGCGGCAGGTCCTGGCTGATCGCCGCGCCTCCCTGCATCAAGGCCAGCCGCCCGACGCGCACAAACTGGTGCACCAGGCAATTGCCGGAGATGAAGGCCCCGTCCTCGATGCGGACATGGCCGGCGATCAGCGCTCCGTTGGCCAGGACGATGCCGTCGCCCAGGCGGGCGTTGTGGCCGACGTGGCTGTTGACCATGAGAAAATTGTGCGAGCCGATGACGGTCTCCTCGCCGGGCCGGTTGGCGCGATGGACGGTGAACTGCTCCCGGAACACGTTGTGATCGCCGATGCGCAAACCCGTCTCGGCGCCGCGGTACTTGAGGTCCTGCGGGGCGTCGCCGATGACGCAACCGGTATGGAACCGGTTGTGCGCGCCGATGACCGTCTGGCCGGTCAGATGCACGTGCGGCCCCACCACGCAATGCGGGCCCAGCGCCACACCCGCATCAATCACCGCATACGGACCGACCTCGACAGTCGCGTCGAGCTGGGCCCTGGCGTCCACGATGGCCGTGCCGTGGATCATCTAGCGAGGCGCGCCTCAGACCTCATTCCGGCCCCGTCCGTGCATTTTCGGTTTTCGTCTTCTACCTCTCTCTGCTCTGCGCGCGCCTCGCTGAGAGGGTCCTTGAGGGCAACGACACAGGCCGCGAAAGAGACGCCCAGACTTGACTTCATTACAGCAGGTTTCACGGTTCAAGGACTCTCGTGCGTGGAATCTGAAAACTTTTCGGCTTCGCGTCAATGGTTTAGGCGCCGCCGGCGCCAACACGCGGCTTGACCCGGTGCGGCGAACGTGCCACACCAGGGTCCGTATGACTCGAACCCCCGTGCTGTTCACCTTGCTGCTGTCGAGTTGCCTGGTCGCCTCCGCCAAGACCTATCGCCTCCACACTTTCAAAAAAATCCAACTCACCGACCAGTTCTGGAGCGAAGGGGCCAACTTCGGCGATTTCAATCATGACGGCCGGATGGACATTGTTTCGGGCCCGTTCTGGTACGAAGGTCCGGACTTCAAGGTCCGCCACGCCTACCGCCCGGCCAACCACAGTTTCAAGCGCCAGACCGCCGACGGGCGCCAGGAAACCGTGCCCGGTTTCGAGGGGGCGCTGGGCACCCACAACGCGTACTCGGACGATTTCCTGACGTTTGTCTATGATTTCAACGGCGACGGTTGGCCCGACATCCTGGTCATCGGTTTCCCGGGCGACTACACCACCTGGTATGAGAACCCGCGCGGCCAGCCGGGCGACTGGGTTGAACACAAGGTATTCAAACCGACCGACAATGAATCCCCCACGTTCACCGACCTGACCGGCGATGGCAAACCGGAGCTGGTCTGCAACGCCAACGGTTATTTCGGCTATGCCCAGCCGGACTGGAGCGATCCGGGCA
>JAGWYX010000063.1 GCA_018969165.1 Verrucomicrobiota bacterium | reverse complement strand
GATCTCAACCGCCCCAGGCTTTAATCCCGCCTGGCGCAGCACCTCCACCAGCGGCAAACCCGTCCATGCCGCATTCCCCACCGCCCCCTGCTCCCATTGCACGCCGCCGATCTTCGGCGAAAGAAAAATCCGGCTGTTGCCCGCACACTCCATCACCATCGTCAACGTCCGCGCGGGCAGTCGGGTCAACCCCGCGTACGTCAATTCCAGCGGCCGTTCCACGTGGCCCTCCACCCGGAGCCGCCAGCTTTGCACATCAATCTGCGGCACGGGGAAATGGCTGCGCACAAAAAACTGCTCGTTGCGAGTCAACGAGCTGTTCAGCGCCGAAAATGGATACTCGAGATTCTCCGGTTCGCGCTCGCGGACGATCAAGCCCGGGAAATGGCTCGGGCGGTCGATCCCAGCGGCAACAGCTTCGAAAGGGGAGTGCATCAAGGCAGAGCTTGTGTCGAACATCCGGCGGCCAGTTGCCGGAGGCTGGAGTTAACGCGCCCACCTCCAGCAGAGGCAAATCTCTCGGGCCGTGGGCGCGAAATCATTACGCGTGAATTTGCCTCCTCCGGCCCGTCTGTCAAGCGCGCCCGCAGTGCGGGACCGGATTTCCCCCACCAAGACCGCCAATCCCGCTCGCCGCTGCCTGGTTTTTACCTCTGCGCCCATGCGCAAATTGCCTGGCGCATCTCGTTTCATCATCATGACGACATGTCGCCCTGCTTTGCCCCACTTGCCGAAAATGCGTGCTTGACTTTCGCATCGCGAGTGAGAACCTGCGCGGCGTTTGCTTTTGCGTCCGGCCTGTCCTGGGAGCTGCGAGGGTGGCCTGGGGCGGGACACGGCAAGCACCGCCGCCGGTAACGCGGTGTGGTAACGCGGTGTGATTTGGGGAAGACAGCGGCGTAATACCTGCGTCACGGGTGATGCGGGCCGGGAAAGGGACTATGCGAAATGGGTTGGGTTGGGCAAAGCGCGCGGGCGTTACGCGGGTAATTTTTCACTGGCAGGCGGCCTTTGGGCGCGGCTTGCTGCTGGTAGGCGTCGGCTGGGCGGCGCTGTCCACGGCTCGCGGTTGCGACCTCTATCCCCTGGCGCTGTCCTGGCAAACCGTCGCCCACCTCAGTGCGGGCGCCACCGCCAGCAACCTCTGCAACGGAACGGCTCCGGGCAATTTTGGGTGGCTCAGTTGGACTGGCGCCGCCGGCGAGCCGAGCCTGGCCGCCAGCCTCATCCCGCCGGGCAACAGCCAATCCTACCGTAACCCCGACGATCCCAGCGACACCGCGGTCCACCTGGGCGATTGGGTCTCGGGCAAACCCGGCGTGGCCAACAGCCAAGCGGTCCGCAAGGCCCTGGAGGGCTTGCTGGGACAGCCCATCCTGGTCCCGGTCTGGGACCAAAGCCGGGGCCCGGGACACCACGCCGCCTACCACGTCGCCACCTTCGCTCGAGTGCGCCTGCTGGATTACCGGTTGCCGGACACCAATCGCATCACCGCGCAGTTCCTGGGCTTGGTGACCTGTGGCGTCGAGAACCTGCCACCCGCCGTCAACCCCGGTCCGGACCAGTCCATCACCCTGGGCCAACCGCTCCAACTGCGTGGCACGGTCACCGACGACGGCTACCCGGTGGGCGGCAGCCTCACGCTGGCCTGGTCGCAAGTCAGCGGTCCCGGCACGGTCGCCTTTGCCGACCCCAGCGCCGCCGTCACCACCGCCACGCTGGACGCCGTTGGCGCCTATGTCCTGCGCCTCACCGCCACCGACTCGGAAACCACCAACCACGCCGATCTCACCGTCACCGTCGCCTCCCCCAATCAACCGCCCCTGGTCCAAGCCGGTCCCGACCAAACCAACACCCTTGGCTGCCCGCTGACGCTGGTCGGCCAGGTCACCGACGACGGCTTGCCCGCCGGCGCGCCACTGACCGCCCTCTGGAGCGTCCTCAGCGGCCCCGGGGCCGTGTCATTCTCCGACCGTGACACCCCGCTCACGACCGCGCAGTTCAGCGCCCCCGGCCGTTACGTCCTGCGCTTGACGGCCAATGACTCCGAACTCAGCGCCAGCGACGAAACGACCATCACCGTCCTCCAGCCCAACCGGCCGCCGTCGGTCTCCGCCGGCCAAAACCTCTGGGTCAAACTCCCGAACCCCGCCCCCCTGCACGGCGCCGTCAGCGACGATGGCCTGCCGGCCGGCGCCACGCTCGTTACCGCGTGGGCGCAAGTCTGGGGTCCGGGCCTCGTGACCTTCGCCGATCCGTCTAACCCGCGCACCACTGCCGTCTTCAGCGCGCCCGGCAACTACCTGTTGCGCCTGAGCGCCAGTGACTCGGCACTGACCACCACCGCCGACCTCACCGTCATCGTCAGCGCCGCCGCCGTCAACCAACCGCCCATCGTCAATGCCGGCCCCGACCAGGTCGTCGGCCTCACCCACGTCGCCACCCTCGAGGGCGCGGTCACCGACGATGGCCTGCCCGCCGGCGTGCCCCTAACCATCGCCTGGCAACGGGTGACCGGCCCTGGCGACGTGACGTTCCAAAACCCAACCGTCGCCAAAACCAAGGCGACCTTCTCCCAGCCCGGCGCCTACGTGCTCCAGTTGTCCGCCAGCGATTCCCAATTCACCGCCTCCGCCGAGGTCACCCTCACCGTTTATCCCTTCAACCACCCGCCCGTGGTCGAAGCCGGCCCGGACCAGACCATCACCGTCCCCGATCCGGCCGTGCTCACCCTGGACGGCCTCCAACCCACCAATGTTAGCCAGACCCTCAGCCCCGCCGTCCTGGCCGCCGAACATTGGACCAATCGCGTCGGCCAACCGGGCCTGACTGGCACCCCGCCCGGCGCCTGGGCCGTGACCGTCGCCCAGCAAGCCATCGCCAGTAGCGGCAACGACGTCTATGCCGGCGGCAAATTCCTCCAGGCCGGCGCCCAGACCGTCAATGGCTTGGCCCGCTGGGACGGCACCAACTGGTTCCCGCTCTACGATCCCTCCCCCGCCAACCCGACCAACCCCGCCTCGCCCCCCGTCGGTTTCGTCACCGATACCGCCCTGCCCATCACCGCCGTCGCCGCCCGCGGCCGCGAGGTCTTTGTCGCCGGCGGGTTCCTCAAGGATTTGGCCTGCCCCCCGGATGGCCACCTCGATCTGACCGCCCGCTGGACCGGCTCCAACTGGGTCGCGTGGAACTTCCAACTCTGCAGCCCCGTGGTGGCCTGCTCCAGCATCCTGGCCGCACCCGACGCCGTGTATGTCGGCGGCAATTTCAAGTTCCAACCCACCAACTTCAGCAATGGCACCTGCACCAACCTGCCCATCGCCTTCAACCTGGCCAAATGGGACGGCACCAACTGGACCACCCTGGGCGAGGGCATCCGCGATCTCCGCGACAGCGGCGACCCGCGCACGGCCTACAACTACGGCCTGGTCGGCGCCCTGGCCGTTGGCCCGACCGGCCAGGTCTATGCCGCCGGCAGCTTCATCCTGGACACCCCTACCGGCCGCGCCACCAACATCGCCCAATGGACCGGCCACCAATGGGCGCCCCTGGGCGGCGGACTGGCCGGCTGCAGTTCCTACTCGACCTGCTCGACCCGTATCTACGCGCTGGCCCTCACCGATGATGGCCGGCTCTACGCCGCCGGCGATTTCACCCTGGCCGACGGCGCCCCCGCCTACCACCTCGCCTGCTGGGACGGCGCCCGCTGGTCACCGCTATTGAGTGGCGTTGACAACGGCCTGAACACGACCCCGGTCGCCCTGGCCGCCCACGGGCGCGACGTCTATGTCGCCGGCCTGTTCGGCCGCGCCGGTGGCCTCCCCACCGCCAACATCGCCAAGTGGAACGGCCAGTTCTGGACCCCCCTGGGCACCGGCTCGACCAACGGCGTCTCTGGCAGCGTCGCCGCCCTGGCCACCAGCGCCCGCGGCCTGTTCGTCGGCGGCCAGTTCGCCCAGGCCGGCGGCCTCAGCGCCAATAACATCGCCCAATGGGCATTCCCGCCCCTGCCCACCGACACCGTGTTCCTCCGCGGCTCGGTCACCGACGACGGCCTGCCCACTGGCGCGCCGCTGACGGTCAACTGGAGCAAAACCGCCGGGCCCGGCGACGTCGCCTTCGCCGATCCCCACGCCGCCAGCACCACCGCCACCTTCAGCCAGGCCGGCACCTACGTGCTACGTCTCTCCGCCAGCGACTCCGACCTCACCACCTTCGACGACACCACCGTCCTCATCCGCGCCAACCAAGCCCCCGCCGTCCAGGCCGGCCCCAGTCAAGCCGTCGGCTTATCCGAAGCCGCCGTGCTGGCCGGCGCCGTCGCCGACGACGGCCTGCCCCAAGCCGCCACCGTCGCCGCCGCCTGGTCCGTGATCAGCGGACCGGGACCGGTGACCTTCGGCGATCCGCACGCCCCGGCCACCACCGCCACTTTCGGCGCCCTCGGCACTTACGTGCTCCGCCTCAGCGCCAATGACTCCCAGTTCAGCGCCTTTGCCGAAACCGTCGTCACCGTTCAACCCGCCAACACCCCGCCTTATGTCCAGGCCTCAGTCTCTGGCCCCGTCACCATCCCGAACGCCGCCACGCTCAGCGGCTACGCCCGCGATGACGGTCTGCCCAGCGGCAATACCACCGTCGCCTGGAGCCAGCTCAGCGGCCCCGCGCCAGCCGCCTTCGCCAACGCCAACACCGCCCTCACCACCGCCAGCTTCACCACCCCCGGCTCCTACACCTTTGCCTTCACCGCCAATGATTCCGAACTGGCCACCCGCGCCGAAGTCAGCCTCCAGGTCCTCGGCAGCGCCGTTCCCAACCCCGATCCCAACCTGCCTCCCACCGTCCAAGCCGGCCCCGACCAGAGCCTCCCCACCCGCCAAGCCGCACGCCTGGCCGGCAGCGTCACCGACGACGGCCGGCCCCCCGACGCCTCCCTCACCGCCTTTTGGTCCGTCGTCAGCGGCCCCGGCCGCGTCTATTTCACCGACGCCCGCGCCCCGGCCACCACCGCCACCTTCTCGACCCCGGGCAATTACCTCCTGCGCCTGACCGCCAATGACTCCCGCCTCAGCGCCAGCGCCGACGTCCACGTCACCGTGTTCACTCCCACCAACCAGCCGCCCCTGGCCTTCGCCGGACTGGCCACCACCGTCCTCCGCCCCGACGTCGCTCACCTCTTCGGCACCGCCCTGGATGACGGCTTGCCCGTCGGCCATCCGCTCCAGACCACTTGGACCAAAATCAGCGGCCCCGGCAACGTCACCTTCAACCCCTCCCCCAACGACCTGTTCGCGGACGCCGCCTTCACCGCTCCCGGCTCCTACGTCCTGCGCCTCTCCGCCGACGATTCGCAATTCACCGCCTCCGACGACCTCACCCTCGACGTCCACAACGGCGTCAACTCCGCACCCGTCGTCGAAGCCGGCTCCAACCTCATCGCCTTGCTCGACGCCGACACCGCCCTCGACCCCCAGGTTTCCGACGACGGCCTGCCCAACGGCACCCTCCAAGTCTCCTGGTCCCAGGTCAGCGGACCCGCCCCGGCCCAACTCTCCACCCTCAACGGCGCTTACCGCGTCTCCTTCACCGCCCCCGGCGATTATCTCCTGCGCCTGACCGCCAGCGATTCCGAGTTGAGCGCCAGCGACGACGTGTTCGTCACCGTCTATGACGTGCCAAACCCACCCGCGGTGTTCGTCAGCTCACCCGCCGAGGCCGACAGCCTCACCGCCCCAACCCTCATCCACGGTACCGCCGCCAGCCCCATCCTCCAGTCCTGGTCCCTGGCCTACCGCTTGAAAGCCCCCGACGCCGCCTCCGGCTCCGCCGATTCCGCAGTCCCCATTCCGCAGTCCACCTCCGGCTCCGCCGATTCCGCAGTCCCCATTCCGCAGTCCGCATTCATAACCTTCGCTTCCTCGACCAACTCCATCCAGGACGGCCCGCTGGCCACCTTGGACCCGACCCTCCTGCTCAACGGCCTCTACGAAATCCAACTCACCGCCACCGACCGCGCCGGCCGCTCCAGCGCCACCAACTTCACCCTCCTCGCCGAACGCAACCTCAAAATCGGCAACTTCACCCTCGCCTTCAACGACCTCACCCTCCCGCTGGCCGGCCTGCCCATCCAAATCATCCGCACCTACGACAGCCGCGATAAACGCTCCCACGACTTCGGCGTCGGTTGGTCGCTCGCCCTTAACTCCATTCGCCTCCAGAAAAATCGCCACCTCGGACGCAACTGGCAACAAACCTCCACCGGCGGCGATTTCCCCGTCTATACCCTCCAGTCCGCCCAGCCACGCCTCGTCACCGTCACCTTCCCCGACGGCAAAGTCTATAAGTTCCAAGCCGCGCCTTCGCCCCGCGCCGCCTTCGCCATCCCCATCGAATACCCGCTCATGGAGTTTGTCCCGCTGGCTGGCACCACCGGCACCCTTACCCCCGCCACCGGCAACCAACTCGTCTTCGGCGCCGCCATCCCCGGCCCCGGCGATTTCATCGACTGGGAACTCCTCCTCGATCCGCCACCCGGCCCCGCCGACAACCTCCTGTTCAACCCGACGCTCTTCGAGTTCACCTCCCCGGAAGGCTACGTCTATCTCATCGACGAAAAGGACGGCCTCCACCGCCTCACCGATCCCAACGGCAACACCCTCACCCTCACCACCAACGGCCTGATCCATTCCAGCGGCAAAAGCGTCCGGTTCCAGCGCGATGAACAGGGACGGATTACCAACATCGTCGATCCCGCCGGCTATTCCCTCGCCTATCGCTACGACACTAACGGCGATCTGGTCACCTTCACCGATCGCCAAAACCACACCACCGCCTTCACCTACGACGGCCACCATGACCTCCTTACCTTGCTCGATCCCCGCGGCGTCCAGCCATTACGCAACGAATACGACGACGCCGGCCGCCTGGTCCGGCATATCGACGCCTTCGGCAAAGTCCTCAGCTACCAGCACAACCTCCAGAACCGCCAGGAAATCCTCACCGACCGCCTCGGCAACGTCACCGTCCACGAATACGACGACCACGGCAATGTCCTCCGCACCACCGACCCCCTCGGCGCCGTCACCACCTCCGGCTACGATACCCACGATAATCTCCTTGCCCAAACCAACGCCCTGGGCCAGGTCACCACCTACACCTACGACGACCTGGATAATCGCACCTCGGCCACCGATCCCCTGGGCCACATCACCCGCTTCACCTACGGCCCCCAACGCCGCATCCTGACCGCCACCGATCCCCGCGGTCACTCGATCACCAACACCTACGACGACCGCGGCAACCTCCTCACCCTGCGCGATCCCCTCGGCCATACCACCGCCTTCGCCTACGACCAACGCGGCCTGCCCACCGCCCTGACCAATGCCCTCGGCGAGATCACCCGCTACGCCTATGACGCCGACGGCAATCTCACCAACGAAATCGACCCCCTCGGCCACGCCACCGCCTTCACCCGCGATCCCAACGGCCAGCTCACCGCCCAAACCACCACCCGCACCATCCTCGACCCCAACGGCCTGCCGGTCACCCAAATCCTCACGATCAATTTCGCCTACGACCCCCAGGGGCGCCTGACCAATACCGTGTTCCCCGACGGCTCGACTACCACCACCCTCTACAACAGCCTCGGCAAACCCGCCGTCGCCTTCGACCCACTCGGGCACCCGACTCGCTACGACTATGACGACCTCGGCCGGCTCGTCCACACCCTCTATCCCGACGGCTCCAGCGACGGCTCCGCCTACGACGACCAAGGACGCCTGCGCGCCGCCACCAATCGGCTCGGCCGGGTTACCTGGTACGACTACGACCCACTCGGACGCCTGCTCCGAACCACTTACCCCGATGGCACCACCACAACCAATTACTACGATCTGGCCGGCCAGACGATCGCCACCACCGACGCCCGCGGGTTCACTACCTGGTACGGCTACGACGACGCCGGCCACACCATCGCCCTCACCAATGCCCTCGGGTTCGTCTCCACCAATGCCTATGACGAGGCCGGCAATCTGGTCATTGCCTCCGACGCCTTGGGTCACATCACCCGCTACGTCTATGACGCCCTGAACCGGCGCACCCAGACGTTGCTTTACGGCAGTGCCGACTTTGGGAGTGCAGGCCCTGCGCCGGCCGGTTCCGCAGCGGTCCCCGAACCCCTGGCTTCAACCACCACCGCCTACGACGCCCTCGGACGCCCCATCGCCCAGACCGATCCCAACGGCCTGACCACCGCCTTCGGCTACGACGCCGGCGGCCGGCTCACCTCCGTCACCAACGCCCTCGGGTTCGTCACGCGCTACGACTTCGACCAACTCGGCCTGCCCATCGCCCAGATCGACGCCAACCAGCACGTCACCCGGTTCGACTACGACTCCCTCGGGCACCGGACACGCCGCACCCTGCCCGGCGGCCAATTCGAGACCCTCGCCCACGATGCCAATGGCCATGTCGCGTCGCGCACCGACTGCAACGGGTTCACCACCACCTACGCCTACGATCCCCTCGGGCGGTTGCTCGAAAAAACTCCCGACCCCCGCCTCCTCGCTGCCGGCTCCGCCCCCGTCGCCTTCACCTACAACGCTCTCGGCCAGCGTCTGTCCATGACCGACTCGAGTGGCCAGACCGCTTACGCCTACGACGACCACGATCGCTTGGTGACAAAAACCGTGACGTGGGGTAGCGCGGGCGTCTCGCTTGCCCAGTTCAGCGTCTCGCTGAACTATTCCTACGATCCAAACGGCAACCTCATCTCCATCCTATCTTCAGAACCCCACGGCACCTCGGTGACCTACGAATACGACGCCCTCAACCGCCTCAGCGCCGTCAACGACACCACCCTCGGCCGCACCGAATACCGCTACGACCCCGCCGGTAACCTCGCCTCCGCCACCAATCCCAATGGCATCCAGACCGCCTACGCCTACGACCCCCAGCAGCGCCTCACCAACCTCGCCATCTGCAATCTCAAATCACCAATCTGCAATTCCTTCTCCTACACCCTGGCCCCCGCCGGCAACCGCCTCGCCGAACAACGAACCACCGACCACGGACCACGGACTGCTTCCTACACCTACGACAACCTGTACCGGCTCAAAAGCGAATCCATCTCCCTCAACTCCCCGCCCGCAACCTCCAGCTACGCATACGACAACGTCGGTAACCGCCTTTCCGAACAACTGACCACCGCCGACGGACCACGGACCACCGCCTACGCCTACGACGCCGCTGACCGTTTGGTCTCCGCCGTGGTTTCCCTCAACGCTCGACCCTCAACCCTCGACTATGCCTACGACCCCAATGGCAATACCCTTCAATCCTCCATCTTCGATCCTCCCTTCTCGCTCTCGCCGTCCACCGACACCTACGACTTCGAAAATCACCTGCTCACTCGCGTCTCCCCGCTCGCCTCGATCCGCTTCACCTACGACGGCGACGGCAATCGCGTCGCCAAAACCATCACCACCACCACCAACACCCTCACCACCTATTACCTGCTGGACGACCTCAACCCCACCGGCTACCCGCAAGTGCTGGAAGAGCTGGGCGGCGTCAACGAACCACTGACCACGGACAACGGACCACTGACCCTGGTTCGCCTTTACACCTACGGCACATCGTTAATCAGCCAGGACCAATTCCTCACCAACCAGTGGATCGCCAACTTCTACGGGTTCGACGCCCACGGCAGCGTCCGCTTTCTAACCGATGTCTTGGGGCAGGTGACCGACACCTACGACTACGACGCCTTCGGCAACCTGCTCGCCCAGGCCGCCGTCGGTGCGGTTCCAACCCCCAACCTCTACCGCTTCGCCGGCGAACAATGGGACCCCGACCTGGGCCTCTACTACCTCCGCGCACGCTACCTGGACCCGACCTCCGGCCGCTTCTGGACCATGGACCCCTTCGAGGGCTCCCCCACCGACCCCTCCACCCTCCACAAATACGCCTACTGCGCCAACAACCCCGTCAACCGCCTGGACCCGAGCGGCAAAAGCTATCTCATGGAAATGGGCGTCAGCGCCAGCATCAGCGAAATGATGCAGGTGGCGATGGGAGCCCTGAACCGCGGACTGGCCGCTTACGTCGATGGCCTGAACTGGGGGGATGTCGGTAAACAGGCCTTCAACGGTTCGGCCCTGAGCAACGATGCCCAGACCGGCTTCATGGGTGGCCTCTTGGGATACGGCATCGGCAAAACCGCATTCTGGGGCATTGCCAAAGGCGCCCCGATGCTGCTAAATAACATGCCGGAATTTGCGTTCGCCCAGTTGAACCGGGCCTACGCCTCCCTGAACCGGGCCTATTCCGCGATGGACGGCGTCCTGGGCCGCCTCACCGCCGCGGTCGCCAAAGGCGATGCCGCCGCCGCCCAGGCCGAGGCCCGCGCCCTCCTCGAAGCCGAAGCGGCCGCAGAAGATGCCGCGGCCGCCGTCCAAGAAGGCGAAATCGGCGCTGG
>JAGWYX010000962.1 GCA_018969165.1 Verrucomicrobiota bacterium | reverse complement strand
TCCAGGGGTCGTTGGCGACCGTCGCGTGGATCGCGATCGTTCGCGGGAAGGTCTGGCGCATCAGACGGACCGCTTCCTTGACCAGGCGGCCCGGTGGCAAGGGCAGCCGTTGGCCTTCGGTACCGCGCGCGAAGGTCAGCACCTGCTTGACGATGTCGGCTCCACGCTGGGCGCTGCCGGTGATGGTTCCCACCAGCTTCTTTGACTCCGCATCCAGCGCCTGCGAATCGAGCATCTGCGCCGCCATGAGGATCGGCGACAAAACGTTGTTCAAGTCGTGCGCGACCCCGCTGGCCAGGGTGCCGAGGCTCTCCAGACGCTGGGCGTGGAAGAACTGCGTCTCCAATTTCTTGGTCGAGGTGATGTTGGTATTGATTACCAGCACCGATCGCGGGTTGCCCTGCGCGTCGCGGACCAGGTTCCACCGGGCGCTGACCACCACCTCCTCGCCGCTCTTGGTGGTTTGCCGCAGCTCGCCGCTCCACTCTCCATGCTCGAACAGGGCCTGGCGCGCGGCCTCAAACCCGGCCGCGTCGCGGCAAACCAGTTCCGTCATCACGCGCTCGACGGCCTCGCGCGCCGTCCAGCCATAGAGCCGCTCGGCCCCTTGATTCCAATACACCACGCGATCCTGGAGGTCCCGGACAATGATGGCATCCTGCGCCAGGTCCAGCAGCCGGGCTTGCTCGCGAATCCGCGCCTCGGCCTGCTTGCGCTCGGTGATGTCCTTCGCAATGCCGATAAAGTGCTGAATCTGGCCGTGGTCGGCACGTACGGGCGCCACCGTCTGCTCGACTTGATAGAGACTGCCATCCTTGCGCCGGTTGACGAATTCCCCGTGCCAGGTTTCGCCCCGCGTGATGGTGTCCCAAAAACTCCGATAAAAGCCGCCATCGTGCTGGTCGGACTTGAGGATGCGAGGATTGCGCCCGAGGACCTCCTCCGGGGTATAGCCCGTCAGCGCGCTGAAAGCCGGGTTAACCCAACAGATGCTCCCGGCCCGATCGGTAATCAGGATCGCATTGGCCGCCGCCTCGAGCGCGACGCTCTGCAGGCGCAGTTGGTCTTCCGCCTGCCGTCGCTCGGTAATATCCGTCCAGACGCCGACGACCTCGCTCGGGTGACCCGCCGCATCGCGCACCAGTTGCTTGCGGTCAGCCACCCAGTGATACTCGCCCGTCGAGGCGCGAACGCGGTACTCGACGCGACTGGTTCCGTGCCTGAGGGCGTCGTGGTAAGCAGCCCAGGCCCGGTCCCGGTCCGCCGGGTGCACGCGTTCTTCCCACCATTGCGCCGTGACGGGCTCCCGGGCCGGATAGCCGAGCCGCTGCAGGAGACCCCCGCCGGCCACCGTCACCGAGGGCTGCTCCTGGTCGCCCACCCGCAGGATGTAGATATGCCCGGGGCTGTGGGTGAGCAGAAAGTCCAGCCGCGCCCGGGCCGCCTGCAGTTCGGCCTTGGCCTGACGCTGCTGGAGACGCCCGGCCGCCTCGCGCAACTCCCGTTCCACGGCCGGAACCAACCGAGTCAGGCTCGGCTTGGTAATGTAATCCGCCGCGCCGGCCTTCAGGACCGCCACCGCCGCTTCCTCGCCAATCGAGTCGGAGACCAGCAGCAATGGCGCATCGACACCGGCCTGGCGCAAACATTCCAGGGCGCGGTTGGCATCGAACTCCGGCCACACATGGTCCGAGAGCACCACGTCCCACGCCGGCTCCACCAACGCGGCCGCCATCGCCTCGGCGGTGGCCACGCGACGGGACACCGGCTCGTAACCGCCGGCGGTCAATGCCGCCACCAGGACCTCCGCGTCGCCCTCGCTGTCTCCAACGATCAGAACTCGCAGCGCGTGACCCATGTCAGCCGGGAACTGGACTTCGGCGCGCGCGCGGTCGAACTCGCGGCGCTCCCCTCCGGAATTCTTTCCGGATGCGATCCAGGATCGAGTTGGCACGGAGACACACCTTCATGCTGTGTATCGGATGCGATACGTCCGT
>JAGWYX010000961.1 GCA_018969165.1 Verrucomicrobiota bacterium | reverse complement strand
TTTTGGCTGCTGGCGTTGTTGCGCGACCGGTCCAGTATCGCTGGGATACACTCCCGGTCTGGCGCCTAGCCAGAAGCCAAAAGCGACGCCACAAACTGTATTCTATCCCAGGGTCTGGTCAGTAATCAGTTGCCAACCCCTCCGCCGGCTGGCATACGGTTGACCATGCGCTCTTCGGCCCCCTTGCTGGTGTTCCTGTGGCTTGGCGCGGTCGCTGCGCCCGCGGCCGAACCGCCCACCGCCGCCATCTGGACCAACAACGTCGATCGGTCGCAATGCCTTCTGGCTCGCGATCTCGCCGCCGACCTCCAAGCCGCCGGCTACCGCGTCGCGTTCCTCGACAATGCCGCCCTGGCCGATCCGCACCGCCTGAGCGCCGACCAGTTCGACCTCCTCGTCCTGCCCGATGCCCAATCGCTGCCCGTTGACGCGGTCACTCCGCTGCAGCATTTTCTGCAGGCTGGCCGCGACCTGATCGCTCTCGGCCTGCCAGCGTGGCAACATCCCCTCTTTCGGCACGGCGACCGTTGGCTCGCCCAAGCCGACTTTGACCGCGCGCTCGCCCCCGTGAAGCCGGATCATTCCCTCACGGCGTTCACCCCCGCTGACGTCGCCCGCTGGACGCGCACCTCGAACACGCCCGAATTCGGCTCCAGTCGCTCCAGCCAACCGGCCGGCACCAGTGCTTCGCTGCATGTGGTCATCGATAACCTGGCCGGCTGGGACACGCTCGTCAGTCCGCCGCTCGACCACCCCTTTCCCGCCGGGCATACGCTGACCTGCTTCCGCGCCAAAGGCGACGCGCACACGGCGCAACTGGCCGTCGAATGGCGCGAAACAGACGGCTCGCGCTGGATTGCCGCAGTCGATCTGGCGCCGGATTGGAAGTCCTACGTCTTAGCGCCTGACCAGTTCCGCGCCTGGGAACCGCCACCGGGGCGCGGTGGGCGTCGCGACCATTTGCGCGTCGAAAACGCCGACCGCTTTACTGTTGGTCTCGCGTTCTCGCACACGGCGGTCGGCCCGGGCCGGCACGAGTATTGGCTGGCTAACCTCGGCACCGCGCGCAGTCCGTATGGCGACGTCGCACCTCCCGCGACATCGAACCTGCCGCAACTCGAAACCTTGTCGCCCTCCTACCAATGCTATGCTCTCCAAGAATCCGCCCTCACCCTAGCCCTCTCCCCCGGGGAGAGGGAACCGCCAGCCGGGCTGTTCGAACATTCTAAAGCTTCCGTGGCCATCGCAGCCAGGCGTGACTCGCCTCCCAAGGACCAGAACGGAACCGATGACGGTGGAAGATCCTCCCTCTCCCATCCGATGGGAGAGGGCCGGGGTGAGGGTCACTCCCCTTTCAGCGCCCCAAATCCGGCCCAAGGGCGGACAGCGACGCTCGACAAATCCGGTACCGCAACGGCGCCGTTTGAATGGATCGGTGTCACCAACGCGCTCCAACCACGCCCGCGCGGGGTCGGCTTCGACCAACGCCGCCCCTGGCGTTGGCAACCGCTCCTCCAAGCCCGCACGGCGAATGGAGATTACCGCGGCGCCATCGCGACGCTGCTCGTGCATGTCGAGCCCCGCTACCGCGGCGGTGCCTGGGCCAGCTTCACCCCGTCCGATCCGGCCTTCTACCGGCAACCGGCGATCCAACAACTCCTCCGCGAACTCGCCGGCCGTTTGCGTCGCGGCTTATTCCTCATCGAAGGCGGCAGCGAGTTCTTCACCGTGTTCGAAGACCAACCCGTCCGCCTGGGCGCGCGCGTGGCGAATTTCGGGCAGGAACGCCGCGCCAACCTCACCGTGCGCCTCACGGATTCGGATGCCGCGACCCGACAGGTCGCCTTCACGCAAGCCTGGCAATTGAGCCTGGCGAGCGGCGCCGAGCAGACGGTCGAGCACACCTGGCGCCCGGCCCGCTGGCCGCCCGGCGGTTACCAGGTCACAACCGAGCTGCGGTTCGGGAACCGCATCATCGACCGGCTCCAGCACGAGCT
>JAGWYX010000062.1 GCA_018969165.1 Verrucomicrobiota bacterium | reverse complement strand
CGTTTACTCTCAAAGAAACCCCGGGCCAGCCGCCCGACCCCGCTGCCCCGGCCATGACAATCCCCGAAGGCAGCCAGGTCCAAAGCGTGCCCACCCAGGGCCAGAAGCCGCAGACTTTCGAGACCGCCTCTGACGTGCTGGCCAAACCCGATTGGAACGCGCTGGCGGTGCAAAGCACGCGCCCCTGGTTGCCGAAGGCTGGAGACACCGGTTCCTGGTTGACCGGGGTGGCGACGCAACTCCAGCCCGGCGACCTGATCCTGATCGTCGGCGACGAACGGATGCAGCAGGCCACCAGCCCGAATTGGGATCTGCGGGCGGTCGGCTCGGTGACGGTCGATGCCCGGAACCACCGCACCTTCGTCACCTGGACCGAGCCGCTGGGCTGGGGCTCGGTGCCGCCCACCAGCCAGAACCCGAAGTTCTACGCCTTCCGCCAGCGCGCCGCCTTGTTCGGCTACAACGCGCTCGACCCCAAACTGCTCGACCCCAACACCACGCTCGCCAATCTCAAGACCCTCAACCTCGTCAACGGCAATGACTGGGTATTCACCGACAATGGCTCAGCGGCAGCCGGCATCATCGACTTGGACGCCGCGTATCCCAAGGTAACCCCCGACGGCTGGATTGCTCTGCTGAAACCTGACCAACAAACCTCGCGGTCGCCCGCGGGCTTCATCAGCCTCTACCGGGTATTGTCCGTGACCACCGTGTCGCATTCCCAATTCGGGCTGAGCTCGAAAATCAGCCGCGTGGCGGCGGATACCACGCTGAACCTGGCCGGCTATTACTCGGATCGCCGCCGTGCGTCCGCCCTGGCGCAGAGCGAACTCCTGGAGGTGCCGGAGCAACCCCTGCCGTACCCGCTCTACGGTGGGGTGGTTGATCTCGAGGAGCTGCGCCCGGATCTCGCCGGGGTCACGGTGATCGCCCTCTCCGGAAAGCGCCAGAAGATCGCGGTGAAATCCGGCGTCACCAGCCTGGCGTTCGTTCCCGATGACGAGACCACCGCGGCCCCCTTGAACCCGGGCGATATTCTCACCATCTCTTCGCCCATCCCCCTGCCCGTCAACCCCGACGGTTCCCCTGGCGATTGGTCCATTTCCTCCACGGCCGTCACGTTCGACGTGGAAGACGCCGCCGGCCGGCCAGGGAGCGTCGAGGCCGCTCCCAACCAGTTCACCTTGGTCGCCTCCGACCCGCACGATCCCGCAATCGCTGAATGTGCGCTGGTGGACTCGGTGGCCAGCGTGGACTCTCCGCATCCCCACACGCAACTCACGCTGAAGTTCAACCTGGCTAATTGCTATGAGCGCGCGACCACGGTGATCAATGCCAATGTCGTCCTGGCGACGCACGGCCAGTCGGTCAGCGAAATCCTGGGCAGCGGCAACGCCGCCACGCCCAACCAGGATTTTGCCCTGAAGCAGTCTCCCCTTACCTACGTCCAGGCGCCCACCCCGACCGGCCGGCTGAGCACACTCGACATGCAGGTCGCCGGCGTGGCCTGGAGCGAGGTACCGAGCCTCTACGCCAAGAAGCCCAACGCGCAACTGTTCGCCTCGCGGAACAATGCCGATGGCACGACGGATGTCCTTTTCGGCGACGGCGCGGAAGGGGCCCTGCTCCCCACCGGCCAAAACAATCTCCACGCCAATTACCGGATCGGCTCGGGCGCGGCGGGAAACGTACCCGCCGGCACGTTGACAACCCTCTTGGACCGCCCACTCGGAGTCAGCCAGGTGACCAACCCGCAAGCCGCTACCGGCGGCCAGGACGCCCAGCCGCTCGATGGCATCCGTTCCAACGCGCCTCAAACAGTCCTCACCCTCGGACGCGCCGTGTCGGTCACCGATTACCAGGACTTCGCCGGCACGTTTGCTGGCGTCGCCAAGGCCTACGCGCGGTGGATTCCTTGCGGGCCGGGCCGGGGCGTGTTCCTCACGGTTGCCGGCGTCGGCGGCGGTGCCCTGCCGCCCGGCAACCCCACGCTGGCAAAACTGGACACCGCTCTGCGCAACCTCGGAAATCCCCTGATCCCGATCACCATCGTGTCGTTCCTGGAAACCACGTTCGGCTTTTCCGCCGACTTGCAATACGACCCGGCCTACGACCTGCCCACCGTTCAAGGCCAGGTGCGTGATGCCTTGGCCGCTGCTTTCAGTTTTGCGACGCGCGCGTTCGGCCAAGGCGTGTCGGCTGACGAAGTCGCTGCGTTCATCCAAGCCGTGCCCGGCGTCGTGGCGGTCAACGTGACCGGGCTGCATCCGCTCGCCACCAGCGCGGCCGGTGACCTCGGGAGCCAGGCCGGCGGGTTCACCCTCCGGAAATACAACCAGTGGTTGGCCCAGCAGGTCACTCTGCCGCGGCCGGTCTCCGACACCCCCACCCGAATCTGCGCCGCGCTGCCCGTGGCCAGTCTCAAAGCGCTGCCCATGCCCGCTGAAATCCTCGTGCTCGATCCTAACCCCGACTCGATTCGCCTGGGGGCGATGTCATGAACACTCCATCCCTGTTCGAGCTGCTGCCCGCGCTCTACCGCCTGAGAGACGCGCAATTGGCCCAAGCCCAAAATCTGCTCACCCCGGCCGAAACGATCGAACTCCAGACCCTCCAGGCGCTGCCGCCGCCGCTCACGCCCGTCCAGCAGCAGCAGCTCCAGGCACTCCAGGCCAAAGCCGCGCGTGGTCCGCTCCAGTCTCTCCTCATGCTCATCGACGAGCAATTGGCGGTCGTCCGCGAAAACCTGGCCCAGCTCTACGACGATCAGTTCATCGAAACCTGCGCCCCGTGGGTCATTCCCTACCTCGGCGATCTGCTTGGCTACCAACCCGTGCACGGCGTCGCCCCCGCCGTCGCCAGCCCCCGGGCCGAGGTCGCCCACACCATCTCCTTCCGGCGCCGCAAAGGCACCGTCCTGGTCCTCGAGCAACTGGCCCGTGACGTCACCGGTTGGGGCGCCCACGCCGTCGAGTTCTTCCAGTTGCTCGCCGCTACCCAATACCTGAACCACCTCCGCGCCCGCAATTTTTACGCGCCGGATTTGCGGGCGTGGGAACCGCGCGCCTACCTGGACACCGGCTTCGATACCACCGCGCACACGGTGGATGTCCGCCGCATCGCCGTCGAACGCGGCCGGTACAACATTCCCAACCTCGGCATCTTCCTTTGGTCCCTCAACGCTTACAGCCTGACGATGGTGCCCGCCGCCGTGGCCACTACGCCCACGCCGTGCTTCCGTTTCAGCCCGCTGGGCGCGGACCTGCCGCTGTTCAATAACCCGGTCTTTCAGGGCGCCGACATCACCGCCCCGGCGCAGCCCCGCAACGTCCCCGACCGCCTCCGGCGCCACGTGCTGTGCCAGGATTTGTGGCCCGCCTCGCCCTCGGCCGCGGCGCCAGAGTATTACGGGATCGGTAAAAGCCTCGCGCTCTACCTCGACCACGTCCTGGTTCCCCCCTCGCAAATCCAGGTCTGCGATCTCTCGGGTCAGGAAGGCCACTGGGCGAATCTGCCGGCGGCGGGAAGCCCCTTCAGCGTCGCCGTCGATCCGCGGTTGGGCCGGATTGCGTTGCCCCCTCCGCCTCCCGGCGCGTCGGTCCCGCGCGTGCACGCCTCGTTCTATTACGGATTCAATGCCGACCTGGGCGGCGGCGAGTACCCGCGGTCGGATACCTTCGGCGCCTCCGGCGAGCAGCCGGTCGTGCGTGTGCCCGGCGATTATCCGACCATCCACGACGCCCTGAACGCGCTGGCCGGCGATGGTGTGGTCGAAATTACCAACAGCGATACCTACACCGAACCAGCCGGCCTGAACGTCAAAGTCAACGCCAACGGGCATGTCGAACTGCGCGCCGCGGACGCCTGTCGGCCGGCGCTCCTCCTCGGCGCGGAGATGGCCGTGGAGGGCGGCGCCGACAGCGCGTTCGATCTGAACGGGCTGTTGATTGCCTATGCTCCGCCCACGGGAGGCGCCCCGCTACCGGCGGCCCTGCTGCACGTGCCGGCTGCCAGCGCCAATCAATTGAGCCGCCTGGGCCTGACCCACTGCACGCTGGTCCCCGGCTGGGCGCTCGGACCGGAAGGCGATCCCCAACCCGCTTACACCAGACGACCCTCTGTGCTCGTCGAACTGCCCGGCCTCGAGTTCCGGGCGCAGCAATCCATCCTCGGCGGCTTGTGGGTGGACCGCGAAGCCACCGCCAGCGTGTCCGACAGCATCATCGACGCCACCGACCGGGCGGGGGTCGCCTATGTCGGCCGGATCGATCCGGGCACCTCACAGCCGGCGGCCGGCGGCGCCCTGACGCTCCAGGGCTGCACCGTCATCGGCAAGGTCTATGCCTCGCTCTTCGCGCTGGTGTCCAACTGCATCCTGTGGGCCGAGCGCTCCCAGGCCGAGCAGGCCGCGGTCCCGCCACTCTGGCAGGCCGCCCTCTGGACTTTGCGCCGCCAGGAGGGCTGCGTCCGGTTCAGTTACCTGCCAACCGAGGCGATCTTACCGCGCCAGTTCCAGTGCGTTCAGGAATCCCAGACCTCGCCTGAGCCCTGGTTCCGTTCGTTGCGCTACGGGCAGCCCGATTACGCCAAGCTGTTCGCCGCGACCCCCGACGCCATCCGCCGCGGGGCGGACGACGCCGGGGAAATGGGCGCGTTCCATTTCCTGCTGGCGCCCCTGCGCGAAACCGATCTGCGCGTGCGGCTCCAGGAATACCTGCCGGCCGGGCTGGAATTCGGAATCTTTTACGAAACCTGAAAGGAACCAACCATGAGCTTCGATTGCAGCCGTTTTACGTTTGATCCCCGACTGGATTATTCGGGCGTGGTGATGCAGCAGGGCCGTGTCCAATTGGACTCGGACTGGAACGAGTGGCTGGCCGAGTTGAGCCGGCGCGGCCAGGCCGGAACCCTTGACACCCTGGGCCGCGCGGTTTATCCGGCCACCACGCCGTTCGCCTTTAAAATCAAGGCCTCGAGCGACGCCAAGGGAAATCATCTCGCGATCGGGGCCGGCCGCATGTATGTGGACGGATTGCTCGCCGAAAATCATGGACCGGCCGCCGCCGCTTTATGGGATCCGGCCCTGGCCGAACCGTCGGGTGCGCCGCAAATCCCCGGCGTGGCGGAGGTGGATCTGGATTTCACGCAGCAGCCTTACCTGCCCGGCGCCCGGGTGCCGAGCGGCACCGGCCCCTACCTGGTTTACCTCGACGTTTGGAAACGAGCCATCACCCCCCTCGAACGTCCCGAACTGATCGAGCCGGCAGTGGGCGTGGACACGACGGGCCGCATCCAGCTCGTTTGGCAGGTCAAATGGCTGGAGGTGAGCGGCGTGCCGGGAGGCGTGAGCTGTTCCACGCCTGATGCCTCGCTGCCCCCGGCCTGGCAGAACCTGCTGCTGGCTCCCGGCGCCAGCCTCACTACCGGCGTGGTGCCAACCGGCGCGCCCGGCCCGTGTTGCCTCACGCCGAACACTGGATACACCGGCCAGGAAAATCAGCTCTACCGTGTCGAGATGCACCAGCCGGGACAGCCCCTACCCGCCAATCAATCCTTCCCCCTGACTGCGGTGCCCGCCGGCACCGCCACTTTCAAATGGTCCCGCGACAACGCCTCCGTCGCCACGGGTGTCACCGGCATCGGCAATGGCGGCACGCGGCTCACCGTCCCGAGCACGGGCAAGGACAACGTCCTCGCCTTCAAACCGAACGATTGGGTGGAGGTGACCGACGATTGGCTCGAGCTGAACGGGCTGCCCGGTGAACTGCACCAGATCGCGCCGGGGGGCGTGAACGCCTCCGCCAAAACCATCACCCTCACGTCCGCCGTCTCGACCTCGAATTTTCCCACCGACGCCAACGGCCAGACGGACCCGAGCCGGCACACGCGCATCCGGCGCTGGGACCAGGAGGGACAAATCTCGCTCGTGGACGCTCAGGGCCATGTCAGCAATTACTTCAACCTCGACACCGCCGGCCAGGGTGATATCCCCGTGCCGCCGCCCGGCACGACCCTCCTCCTCGAAAACGGCATCACGATCAATTTCGGCTGGAACGCCGACCAAGCCCAACCGCGCACCGGTGACTTCTGGACCTTCACCGCCCGAACCGCCGACGGCTCCGTCGGGCCGCTGACCCAGGCGCCGCCCCAAGGCATCTTCCATCATTACGCCCGCCTGTCAGTGGTGACATTTCCCAGCAGCGCGCCCGACTGCCGCGTCCCCTGGCCCCCCTCAAGCCAGAACCCCTGCTGCGGCTGCTCCGTCACCGTGCAGCCCGGTGACCTCACTACCAACAATTCCCTCCAGGTCATCTGCGACAAATACCAGAATCAAAACGTGCCGACGGCCATCTGCCTGGCGCCCGGGACCTATTCGCTGAGCGCGCCGTTGCGCCTGACCCAGGCACATTCCAACTTCACGCTCCGGGCCTGCCAACCCGGCTCGGTCGTCCTCCAGGCGCAAGCGGGCCAGGAGAGCCAATTCACGGACGGCCTGCTGGTGCTGGATAACGTCCTCAATTTCACTCTCAGCGGCCTCCAGTTCGCCCTCCCACTGGCCTCCGCCTCCCTCAAGCAATTCGCGGGGCTGCCCCTGGCCTCGCTGGATCCGGATGTCAGCGCCGCGGTGCAAAACCTGGTCGTCTCGATCGGCGTGCGCCCGATCGACTGCGCCGGGCTGACCATCGAAGACTGCCAATTTGATTTCGCCAGCTTCGAGGAGGATTTGCCCAACCCGAACGCGACGCCGTTTGGCGTGGGCATCTTCGCCGGCGGCCGCTGCGCGGATTTGCGCCTCGAACGAAATGAATTCGCCGGCGTGGGCACTTTCCTCGCCGGGTTCCTCCTGGCGCCCTCGGTCGCCTTCAACGTGCCTGCCCATTCACGTCCGATCACCCCGCCGACCGCCGCCGGCTTGCTCACCGGTCCGGCCCGCAAGTCACCGGCCGGGATGACTGCGGCCGAGGCCAGGCGCCTCGTCGCCTCGAACGCCAACACCCTGGCCAACCTCGGCGGCACAAAGCTGGCCAACATCCTTCAAAACGGCACCGCTCTCCCCAACCTCGCCGCTGGCGGCGGCAGCGTGCTCGCCTCGGTCCTCAGCGGAGCGCAGTTTGTGGACAACTCGTTCGACGGACTGACCGTCGCCGTGCTGGTCCTGGGTGAGTCCGACGCCGTCGGTTTCACCGGCAACACGGTCACGGATTGCAGCGCCGGCTGCTGGTTGATCACCCCCGCCCAGGCGAGCCTCGTGCTCTTCGACCAGCAGAACCTCGCCTTGGTCGGTCTCTCGCTGGCGTCAGGCTATCCCCTGCCGCAAGGCGACCAATCCCCCACCGTGTCGGTAAGCGCGGCGCCGGCGTCGGTGCGCGTCTTCACCGGCAAAGTCGCCTTCACCGACAGCCTCGGCCATGCATGGACTCCCGACACCTCCAGCAAGGCGGTGGCCGTTAGCGGCGGAGCCCTCAATCAACCCACCAACCCGGTGCCTGCCATTACCGGCGCGCTGCCCAATGCCGCCGACACCGCCTTGTACCAATCCGAGCGCTATGGCGCCTTCCGCTACACCTTCCCCAACCTCAGCCACGGTTACTACCAGGTAACCCTGAAACTCGCGGAGATTTTTTACACCGACCCCGCCACCAACCGCGGGAAACGCGTCTTTAATGTCTTCATCAACGATCACCCGGTGCTTGCCAATTTCGATATCGTCGCCGACGCCCCGGGCGCCGATGTGGCCGATGACAAAGTCTTCCGCGACGTCGCAACGGTGAACGGGCAAATCGTCATCCGGTTCGAGCCGGCCGCCAATTCGCCCGATCCAAACCCGAAGCTCTCGGCCGTCGAAGTCGTCGCCCAGTGGTCGGCCGATTTTCCGGAGCCGACTCTGCCGGCGGGCCAGGGCGGTTCGTCGCTGAACGAGCTGCAGAACTTTTACGCCCAGTTGACGCGGTTGGGCCAACAGGGCTTCGCCGATCTCACGGTCTCGCCGCTCCAGTTGCGGCTGGACCGGAACGAAATGAACGGACTGTCGGCCCCCGGGGTGCTCGTGCTGGGCGAGGATGCGGTCCAGAACGGCAAGACCGGCTCGCTGCTGCTGGGCGGCAACCGCCTGGACGGAACGGTGACGTGGGGTTTTCCGTCCCGGTCAGCCGCCTTCGAGGCCGGGGCCTTCCACAACTTCCTGGTCCAACCCGTCGTCTCGCCCACGGGAAGTCAAGCCGCCGGGGCCGCCGTCGGCGCCGTAAACCCCACAATTTACAGCGCCTTTTTCGGCGCGCTGGCAACCGCGGTCAGCGTCACCCGCTGCGTCGTTTCCGCCAACCTCGTAACCAACGAGGCAGCGAATTCTCAAGCTGGTCGGGACCTCGTGCTGCGCCTCGGGTTGATCGTGTTCGATGCGTTGAGCCTCGCGCCCCAGATTGCGGTAACGGGTAATGTCTGCCAGGGTTTCCTGGTCGTCTTCCCGTTTCGCAGCTTCCCGGGACTCACGCCGCCGCTGAATCAATGGGATTTCCTCAACACCGTCTCCCCCTGACCCCAGCAGGGAACTCGATCCAACCTCGTCACCGCCGCGCGGTTCAGGCGGGTCCGAAAAGGGGTCGGTTCCTGCTATTGCCTACTCTTCCGCAAACCGCAGCCGGCAGACGCAATGCAGTTGCCGCGCGGATCCTGCGTCACTTTTGAGTGCCGCCAGAGTCCGTTCGACTTTCCAATTTTGCAGCCACGGAATACCGCCCAGCAGTTCACGCAACTTGTCGGCAAGAGCCTTCTCCAACGAGGCTCCTGTCAGCCTAATTCCGTTCATGGATTGCCTAGGTTTCACGTCACCGTGAACACGGCTTGTTTCGTGAACAGGTGCAAGCAAAAATGTTTTTTGGAAGGAATGGCGCACCCGGCAGGATTTGAACCTGCTGCCAGTTCTTCACAACCGACTGAAACCAAGTCGAATCCGAGTTCGGCTCAACCGCAGTGTGCACAAATACGCGCACAGATTTCCGACCGCGTCGAACCTGACCTAAGCAAAGTTGTCGAAGCCTGGGCCAAGCTCGGCGCGCCGCTCAAGACCGCAATCCTCGCCATCATCGGGAGCGCGACCAAAGCCCCGGAGGATGGCAAGTGAGGGCGGTAATCCGTGTTCGAGCCAACGAGCGTCGCGCCAGCGCGTTCCGGTCCCTTGCGGAAGTCGCGCGAAGCTGTAACGAGACGCTGGCCAGGATGGGAAGGCGGCGCCATTCGGAATGGAGGAAAGAACGGCTCGCGCGTGAAGGCCAGACCGACCGGCGGTCGTCGGCGGCGGGGGGTATCACAGGGTAGCGGCGTAGTCGCAGAACGCCTCTCCTGGGGCATTGTGGAGCGATTCTTTCGCCCGTCATGTCCGGTGCTTCCCGTTTTCGCCTGCGCCCCACCCCAGGGGAAACCCGCAAGGAAACGTATCCCAGACGCTCAAGGAGGTGGTGGTTCGTGATTCTGCGATTTTCGGTGGGGACGCGGGCTCCAAAAAAACACTTCTCCCCGCCGCGCCGAAAACCGCCTGTTCTCTTTTGGGCGAAGCTGGGGGCACCGGTGACAGAGGATCAGGACGGAACGGGGCGCGCGAGGCAATTCGGGTCAGGGCCAAGGGGAGCGTTGGAGCCTGGGAAGACCGGAGCGGAAAGGAGCGAGCGCCCGGGCCTGCTGGGGGCAAGTCGTTGGCGGAGTCCGGCGGTCGGTCGGGGGCGGGCGCCTGGCCCATCGCGGTTGAGCGTCGCCTGGCTGAACCCGAGAACTTGCGACGGTCAGCCGCGATGGGCTAGGCGCCGGGGGGACCGACAGCCGGACGGAGCCGGGGCAGCCGGCCGGGGCGCGAGCGAGTGGACGCGGAGGTTTCCCAGGCGCAAACGCGGGTGCAATTTCCGCGGCATTGGACAACGAGTCAACTTGGTCGTGTGACCAGGCACCAGGCTCGTCAGTGTCGCGGGTAACAGAAAGGTAAACATGATCGCAACAGTTCAAATCCTGACGTGTAATCCACGCAGCTACAAGAGTCGCAAGACCGGCGAGGAAAGGCCCATCCTGGACCTGGCCTGCGTCGAGGTCGAACAGGAGCCGGGCACGGCTTTCGAGAACGTGTTTCGGCTTTCGGTGGTCGATCCTGAGGAGATCAAGCGGCTCAACGGCACCGCCAAGGGCAAGACGGCGCGGGTGTCGGTGGTGGACCTGCAATTGCGCTTTGGTCGTTACGAGGCCAAGGGCAAAGTGCTGGGTTTCCAGAAGTAAATCAGTAAGGGGTTATGACACGGATGGCCGGACCTTCCTACGCTGTGAGTCAGTTTGACTGGCAGTTGTGGTGCACCTTGACGTTTGCCAAAGAGCCGAATGAGAGAAAAGCTGTGGGTGCATTTTTTGCCTGGGAGCGCGAGCTTGCGGGCCGGTTCCGGTTGCATCCGGTGTATGATGTGCAGTGGATTTTACGGGGCGAGCTTGGGGAAAAGCACGGCCGGTT
>JAGWYX010000960.1 GCA_018969165.1 Verrucomicrobiota bacterium | reverse complement strand
CACCGAGGGATGCATCGAGCAGGTGTAATAATCGACATTCGTGGCGGTCGCCGAAACCGCGGCGGCGGGCCGGCGGCAGGACGTCTCGGCGCAAGCGAGCGCCGCGGCCAATAACCACGCGCCGACCCGGAGCGCCCCGGCCCGGCGCGGGTGCGGACGCCGCGTGGGCGCGTTTCCCATCGGCCAGGGAGACGCCAGCGGTCGTTGAGTCGGCCGGGGCGGCGACTCCACCGGGTCTGGATCGAGGGATTTCGTGCTCATTTTGTTTCCTTGGCAGTCGGCAGCGCTGCGGACGGCTGTCCGGGGAGATCGGTTCCGACCATGGCCTGGAGCTTGGCCCGGGCGGCCAAGTAATCGGCGAGGTGCTGCAGTGCCAGGGACTCAGTCTCGCGCAAGGTGCGTTGCGCCAGGATCAAGTCCAGGAAGCTCGCCTGGTCGGCCTCGTAAGCAGCGCGGCGGGCTTCGACCGTTTGTCGGGCCAGTGGGAGGATCTGATCGCGGAACAGTTGGTAATGGTGATGGAAGGTCTCGACCGCCTGCAACTGGTCGCGAACCATGCCCAGCGTTTGGGCTTCGGCCGCCTCGAGCTGGAGCTGGGCGCTCTGGACCAGTTTCTTGTTCTCGCGGACGTCGGCCGTGTACTTGCCGTGGTTCAGCCATGGCACGTTGAACACAATTCCGGCCATCACCTCGCTGATCCCGTGTGACGTCTCGTTGTATTGGCTGGCCTCGAGCCGGAGGGCGGGGTCCGGATACCACTCACGCCGGGCCAGGTCCCGACGCGCCAGGGCGGCCTGGACCTCCAAGCGAGCAATGCGCAACTCGGGCCGGTGGTTCAGGGCCAGGTGCTCCAACTGGTCCAGCGCCCAGTGGCTCGGCGCAAACTCCAGGGCGACGGGCCGACCCAGCGGGGCCCGGGCGGGCCGATTCATCAGCACGTCCAGCGCGGACTGCTCGTCGGAAATCTGCCGCAAAAGATCGAACCGGCCTTCCTCCAACCGCGCCCGCTCGGTCTCCGCCGTCAACACGTCCGCCTGGTTCTGGCGGCCGACCTCGTATTTGTCCCGACTGATGGCGGCGAACTGTTTCAGCAGTTCGATATTCTGCCGGTTCAAATCCAGTTGGGCGTAGCCATTGGCCAGGCGGTAATAGGCCGTCCGGGCCTGCGCGACCAAATCAAGCTGGCGCCGCTGCCAATCGGCCAGGGCGGCCAGGGCCTCGGCATTGGCCGCCCGGCCGCGCAACCGGTTCTTGCCCGACAACGGAATGGCCTGCTCGGCTGAGTACCGTTGATCGGTAAACGAGTTGGGCGGCACCGCCACCGTGCGGTCGGCCACCACATCCACACCCAGCCTCAAATCGTCCCAGGCCCGCGCCTGCGGGACCCGTTCCTGCATCGCCTCCCAGGTCGCCCGCGCGGCCTGCAGCGAGGGGTTGTTGCTGAGGACCTCGCTGAGGATTTGCCCGAGCGCCAGCACCGCGTTGGTCCCGCCCTCGGCCACCGCGGCCCGTGACGCAAGTTGACCATCGACCACGCCGGTCAACGGCCCGATCAGGAGCATGGACAAAATGATTTTCATGCGGACAACAGACAACAGTGCTGCGGAGAATTGGGCGTACGGAACATGCGGCGGGGACTCACCCAGACCGCGATGGCGCCGAAGCGGGCCGGGCGGCGCCGGATCAGGGCACACCTCGGCCGTGGCAGGCCAGAATCAGATTCGAAGGCGGCAGTCGCGCCGGTGAATCGCGACGGCCGGGCGGGAACCGCCGACCAGGCGGCAAACCCGAGGAGAGGGATCAGCCAGGTTCGGGAGGGGAAGCAGCGATGGGGTAGTCGGGCTGAGCCAGCTCTGACAGGTGGGCTGCGAGCTGGCGGTCGCCGGACTTGCCGGCGGGGCGGGCGCGACCGGCGCCTGCGGGCAAAGACAGCACGGCTTATGACACTGGCGGCAGGCGCATCGAACCTCCGTCGCGCCCGCCGACGGGACCGGGTTCA
>JAGWYX010000959.1 GCA_018969165.1 Verrucomicrobiota bacterium | reverse complement strand
GGAGCATTGGTCTTACGACATCGGCCAACCGGTGACCAGCTCGCCGGCGGTGGCAGACGGCAAAATCGCCATCGGCGCCGACGACGGCAGTCTTTATGTGTTCGGCGCCAAGTCGGCGGCGAAGGGACGATCTGGAGGCCAGTTGGGCATGAGCCCGCCATGAGTTCGACGACGTTACCGACCGAGCCCGTCCCGCCACCGCCGCTGGAAAAGGCGACGACGGTCGGCAACTACTTTGTTTCCAACTATCCCCCGTTTTCATTTTGGCAGCCGGAGCGGGTGGGCGAGGCGCTGGCTGCGTGTGACCGGGCGCCGGCGCCGGCAACGCCGCTGGGGATTTACACGCACATCCCGTTTTGCCGGAAGCGCTGCCACTTCTGCTATTTCAAGGTCTATACCGACAAGGACTCGGCAGCGATTCGGGGCTACCTGGACGCCGTGCTGGCCGAATTGCGGTTGTATGCGGGCAAACCCTTTGTCGGCGGACGCAAACCGGATTTTGTCTATTTCGGCGGGGGCACGCCCTCCTACCTGTCGGTGGACCAATTGAAGCACCTGACCGACGGCATGAAGGCGGTGCTGCCGTGGGACGAGGTCGAGGAGGTGACGTTTGAGTGCGAGCCCGGCACCTTGACGGACCACAAGCTGCGGGCGCTCCGCGAACTGGGCGTGACGCGGCTCAGCCTGGGGGTCGAGAATTTTGACGATCACATTCTGGAAATCAACGGCCGGGCGCATCACAGCAAGGAGATTGCCCGGGCCTACGCCTTCGCGCGAGCGCTGGAGTTTCCGCAGGTGAACATCGACCTGATCGCGGGGATGGTCGAGGAGACCGAGGCCAACTGGAAGGAATGCGTCCGCAAAACCATCGAGCTGGCGCCGGACAGCGTGACGATTTACCAGATGGAAGTGCCGTACAACACGACGATCTACCGGGAGATGAAGGCCGCCGGCCGATTGGTGGCGCCGGTGGCGGACTGGGAGACCAAGCGCGGCTGGGTGGCCTACGCGTTCGGGGAACTGGAGCAGGCCGGCTACACGGTGGGCAGCGCCTACACCGCCGTCCGGGACAAACAAAAGGCCCGGTTCGTTTACCGGGACCGATTATGGGCCGGGGCCGACCTCTTGTCGGTGGGGGTGGCCTCCTTTGGGCACCTCAATGGCACGCATTATCAGAACCACCATGATTTCGCGGCCTACGTGGCGCCGCTGCAGCAGGGCCGATTGCCGATTTACCGCGCCTTGACCCCGACGACCGAGGAGCGGCTGATCCGCGAGCTGGTGCTGCAACTGAAACTCGGCGAGGTCAGCCGCGCCTATTTTCAGCGGAAGTTCGGCCTCGAACTGACCGAGCGGTTCGCCGCGCCACTGCAGCGGCTGCGGGATTGGGGTTACCTGGCCGTGGACGGAGACCGCGTGCGGTTGAACCGGGACGGGTTGCTGCAGGTGGACCGGTTGCTGCACGAGTTCTTTCTGCCGCAGCACACTCACGCGCGTTATGCCTGACCCCACCCTCTCACCCGGTCCCGTGCCCTTGGCTCTGCCGCTGGTCCATCCGCTGGACGATTTTTATGCGCAGGCAAAGTTGCCGCTGCCGTGCATCGAGGCGATGGCCGGCGAGGACGTGCCCGAGCCGTACAAGGCGCTGCTGGTGCATGCCAACGACATGACGCCGACCCTGGAGACGTTTTATGGGCAGCGCATCCACTTGCGGCTGCTCCGCCGCCAACACCGGGACGACGTGTATTTTCGCGAGGTGGTTTTGATGCTCGAGGATGACCGCACTCGGATCGAGTTCGGGGCAACCAAGATCAACCTGGTGCTCCTGCCCCCGGCCGCGCGACGGCTCATTCTCGAGGAACACGTGCCGCTGGGTTCCATCCTGGCATCGTGCGGCGTGACCCACGCGAGTCGGCCCAAGGCGTTTTTGAACCTGCGCTCCGACGCCTTCATCAACAGCGCGCTCGGGTTGACTGGCTCGCAATTGTTGTTCGGCCGGCGC
>JAGWYX010000061.1 GCA_018969165.1 Verrucomicrobiota bacterium | reverse complement strand
CACCCGTTGCTGGGTGCGTACCGGTTGGCGGCGCAACTGGGACACGACCGCCAGATTTGGCTCAAGCGCCTGGCCACGGCGCCGGCGGCCTACCCCGAAGCGCCGTGCTGTCGGGCGCCGCTGCTGCCGATGCTCACCCGGGACGTGCTCGAGACGGGGTTGGTCTGCCAGCATTGCGGCGGCACGGCCGTGCCGTTCGAGGAACTGCCGGCGGAATTGCGCAAACCACTCCGCGCTTGGGCCGAGGAGTATGCCCCGGTCCATGCCGTCGCGCACTGGGAGGACTCCAAACGGCGGGGCGCGGGCAACTATGATCGCGCCTTCGAGGGGGCGGCGCAGGCGGCGGAAAAACTCCTGGCCGAGGCGGGCCACCGGCTGTTGCCGCCGCTGCTCGAGCATTACCCGGCGGTGGTGTGGGAGGACCAGGACGAGTGCCTCGAAGTCCGGCCCGAGGATGTAGAAACTTGAGGGCACGGCGGATTTGAGCTTGTCAGGCGGGCCGAATTCGCGTCTAACCCCCGCATGCCTGTCTGGTTTGCCGTCATCTGTCTGGGTGTGATTGAAGGGATCACCGAGTTTCTGCCTGTTTCCTCGACCGGTCATCTGCTGATCGCCGAGCACTGGTTGCCGCACCAATCGGATTTGTTCAACGTGGTGATCCAGAGCGGCACCGTGTTGGCGGTGATCGGGGTGTTCTGGGAACGATTGCGCGGCCTGGCGCTGAACTGGCGCTCGGCCGACGCCCAGGATTACCTGGCCAAGCTGGCCGTGGCCTTCGTGCTGACCGGGATGGGCGGGCTGGCCTTGGAGAAGGGCCGCTTCAAACTCCCGGAAGACCCGGTGCCGATCGCCTGGGCCACGTTGATTGGCGGGGTGTTGTTCCTGCTGGTCGAGCGTTGGCTCAAAGGCAAGGCGCTCACCGACCGGGTGAGTTGGACGGTTGCGGTCTTGATCGGGGTCACCCAACTGCTGGCCGCGGTGTTTCCCGGCACGTCGCGCTCGGGCATCACGATCCTGGGGGCGCTGGCGCTGGGGTTGAGCCGGCCCGCGGCGGTCGAGTTTTCATTCTTGCTGGGGGTGCCAACGTTGCTGGCCGCGGGCGGCCTGAAGATTTTCAAGGCCCTGCATCAAGGCGGCAGCGGCGAGGATTGGTCGATGCTGCTGCTGGCGACGGTAGTCGCCACGGCCACCGCCTTTGTTTCGGTGAAGTGGCTGGTGCGTTTCGTCCAGACCCACACCTTCATCGTGTTCGGCTGGTACCGGGTGGTGATGGGGCTGGGCATTCTGGGCGCGGCGGCATTGCATTGGTTGTGATGCGGCCCGCGGAGGTGGGGGAGGCCGATAGGCGGGGCGCGGCTGAGGGCGGACGGCTAATCGCCGATAGCCATTTACCCATCGCCCAGGGCCGAGGTTACGGTGATCGGGATTTGGCGGGGGGCGCGTTGGTCGAGCCCGGGCCGAGCAGCAGGTCCTTGATGGTGCGGAATGGATGCAGGGGCATCAAGAGGAGTTTAGGGACATAGAGCGGCTGGCTTTTGGGATCTTCGAGGGTGCCGGTGACTTTGTATTCAAAGAGCTTGGTCAGGGGCGAGAAGACCATGCTGAACAACTGGCCGACCAACCAGGTGTCCCGCAGCAGGGAGGCTTCGGCCCGGGCATTGACCCGGCCCTGGAAATCCACGGTGCCTTTGTAGTACAGGCGCAAGGCGGCCGCGTGCATTTCCAGGCGGTCGGTGTGGATCACGCTGTTGGTGAGGGTGAAGGCGGCCGAGCCTTCGGTGAACCGGCTGTTGCCCAGTCCCGGAACGACGGCGTTGAGCACGGGCGAGAAGATGCCGAACATCGGGAGGTTCCAAAGGTAACCGTCGCGGAGCCGCACATCGCCGAAGCCGTTCCAGCTCTGCCAATCCGCCGTGTTGGCGGCGGTGATGATGAGATTGCCGTTGAGCGCGCCCTCGAGCCGGTTGGTCGAGGACCGGATGTCGTCCATGAGCGATTTGAGGCTGGCATCGGCGACGTAAGCCTGGAAATGAAAATCCGCCTCACGCGGGGCGTCCAGGTCGAAGCCGGCGTCGCCGCGGAGCCGACCGCCGTAGAACTCGCCGTCCAGGTTGGTGAGGATGAGCCAATTTTTGCGCCAGAGCACGGTGGTGGCGACCTGCGGCAACCGGAAGCGCCAGTAGCGGAACGGGCCGCCCGCCAGCTCGAAGCGCAGGTCGGGCGTTTCCGGGGCGCGCACGTGCAGGGAGCCATTGACCCGCGCGTGAGGCGGGAGTTCGAAGCGGTACGGCTCCAGCGCGCGGACCGTGCTGGGTCCGATGGCGCGGGCGACGACCATGGGGTCGACGGTGCCGACGGCGTTGGTGAGGTAAAGCCATTGGCGAGGGACGTCGAAGCCGACGCCCGGGGCGGAAACACTTTGGTCCTGGTGTTGGATTTGGACGTTGGTGGCCGAGACGAAGCCGTTGGTGTAGCGCACGCTGGCGGCGAAGCGGCGGCACGTTTCATCGCGAAAAACGAAGTTGGTGGCGGCGATTTGCGCCGCGAACCCGAGCCGCTCCGGCGCTGACCATCGGCCCCAGACCTGGCCGCGGGCCCAGGGCGGCTGGTGAAACTCGAACAACTGGAGCGCCCGCCGCCCGCGCTCGTCCAATAACGGGGCCAAGGCCGCCGGGTCCAGCCGAGCCTCGAGGGTGCAGTGGAAGTCCGGTGAGAACAGGCGCCCCGCGTAACTCAACTCGCATTCGCCCCGCGGCCCCTTGACCATCGCGTCCGGCAGCGACCAGTCGAGGTTGGTCAGGGTAAATCGCGTTGCTGCCGAGTCGATCGTCAAACCGCGAAAGGCCGCGTCGGCCACGCGGAAGGCCCCGGCGGCGGCCACCGTCGGGAGCACCTGGCCACGCCAGTCCGGCTGCGGCGCCGACCAGGGCGGGAGCTTGAGGCTGGCCTGGACCTGGAGGGAGGGTGGCTGGTTCCAGAGCAGTTGACCGAGCCAACGCTGAGCCGCGGGACCCAGCCAGGTCCCGGCCTGGTGCAGGTCGCAGTCGATCTGCCCGTGCAGGCCGGCCTGACGAGTGGCGACGTTGACCTGCGCCGTGCCAGACACCGAGCCGCCGTAGAGCGCGGCCTGGAGCCGGGTCAGTGCCAGATCCGGGGCCCGCCAGCGGCCGGCAACTTCCGCATGTCGGGAAGTCAGCCGCGTGGATCGGAAGCCGTCGCCGACCGCCTGCCAATCGACCTGGAACGGTTCGAACCTGGCCCAGGCTCCCCAACTGGCGTCCGCGCGCGCCGGTGAATGGGTGGCCGCCCGAGTCCAGTGCGCCTCGAGTTGGAGCTGGTCGAGCTCGCCCCAGCGGGTCTGCGCGCCGGTCAACCGCAGACTACCGGCCAGCGAAATTGGCGCCAGGGCCCGCGGCGGGTGGCGCACGGTGGCCGTCAACGCGGCCGTGCGGGCCGAGCCCCAGCCAGTGCGCAGGGGCAGGACACGCGCCTGGAGGGTGGTGTCGTAACCGAGCGCGGCGGCGGTCGCGGACCGGGTGTGGCCGTCGGCCAGGAGGCGGTCGGCCGAACCCCAGCGTGCGCGCGGTTGATCCAACTGCAGGTGCCAGTCGGCGGCAACCCAGCCTTCGCGGTCCGCCCGGGCGGCCAGATCGGTGGTGAACCGGGCTTCGCGGGCGCGGAGCCAGGGCGTGCGGAGCCGGTCGGCTTTGAACAGGAGTTTGGAATGCAACTGGCCGTTGGCGATGAAAGGTTGGTTGATGCGGACGATCAGCAACGCGTCGCGCAGGCGGGCCTGGGGAGCGGCGACGTCCGGGGCGCTGGCGATGAGCCGCGCATTGAAGCGGGTGAAATCCCGGGCGTCGGCTTGCAGCATCAAGTGGACTTCAGGTGGGGAACCGAACTGGATTCTCTGCAGGGTCTGGAGCCAGTCGTCGAGGCGCTGGAGGTTGGCGGTGGTGACCCGGTTGGTGGCGCGCGCCAGATTCCAATGGCGCGCATAAGAGGCGTTGGTCAGCGTGGCGGTCGCCTCCAGACGGGTGCCCAGGAAGGTGGCCTCGAACCGGTCCAATTCCCATCGGTCATTAGGCAGGAAGCGGAGTTCGGCGGTGAGGTTTTCGATGCTCAGCGAGCGGGGGGAATGGTTGGTGGCGGCCAGGGGCCAGACGAGCCGGCCATGGCGCAACAACAGCGAATCCAATTGCAGGTCCAGGTGGCGGAGGGCGTGAGGGTTCAGCCGCAGCTCGATCCGGTCGAGATACAACTGGGGACCGAACGGCTGGGCGGTTCGGCCGAGATTGATGTTCTCGGCGACGATGCCACGGTACCAGTGCAGTCGCAGCCGGCTGAACTGGAGGTCCAGGCCCCGCGCCTGCAATTCGCCAATCAGACGGGCCCGCAAAAAGTCGGGGATACCGACGCGGTTGAGGTAGATCGCGGCGCCGAGGAGGAGCAGGATGAAGAGCAGGCCGGTGAGGCGCAGCCAGCGGGCGAGGCGGCGGATGCGGTGTGCCCAGCCTGTCCGCGGCGTTGTGCCCATAGCTTGGCGAGGGGGCGGCTCAGGCCGCGGGCGCCGGGGAGCGGTCGCCGGCACCGGGTGGCAAGCTCCGGGTTATTCGCGGGCCGCGCGGGAGGGACCTGCCGACTTGCGCTTGCGAGCGGACAGCACGGATGATGACGGTGCCGATCATGAGGCTGGGAGGCTACAAGCTGGCCGAGGGACCCAGGAGGTTCAGTTCGCGCAACACCTCGAGGTACGGCTGGAAGATGGCCACCGGCAGTTCGAATACGACCGGTTGTTGCCCGATCGTCAGCGCGGCGTAGGGCCGGCCCCAGGGCGAGAGCGAGCCAAATCGCAGGGTCAGCCGCCGGGTTTGGCTGCCGTCGCGAATTTCGAACTCGAGCTGGTGCGCGGCGGCGACGATGCCGTAGTGGGCGAGTTGGTCCGCGCCCTGAGCGACCCAGGCGTCGGCCCAGAGCCGCCCGAAACGGTACACTGTCTCGTCCAGCGCCAAGGGAACCGGCGTGTTGGCCTGCGGACCGGTGGCGGCCCATTGTTGGGCGGTGGTGCGGGTGAACTTGCGCGTCTGGCCTCGGATGGTGAGGGTGACGTTGAGGACGTCGTTGGTGGTGAAGTGCCACAGGTGCCGGTCCCGCAGTTGAAAGGCGGCGCGCGGCAGGTCGTCGTTGCGGGCGAGGGCGTAGATGGCATTTTCATCGGCGCGCCGGACATAGACGCGGTCGGTCTGTTCGGCGCCGAACTCGATTTGCGCGAGGATCGAGTTAGTGGCGCTGCCGACGGTGTTGGTTGCCTTGGTCAGCAGGGTATAGACGCGGGCGGGATGGTTCAAACCGTAGTGGGCGAAATCGAAGCTGGTGGCGACGTCATTGACGAATTCCTTGATCTGCAACTGGTCCAGGCGCAGCAGGAATTCCTGCACCAATTCCGCGTCGGCCGGGAAGGGGTTGGGACCGATCACTTCCCAGGCCTGATCGGGCAGGCGCCGGACGACGAACGTGTCGTCGGCCTGCACCTTGAATTGGTCCACGGCGTTGGTCGGCACCGCCACCAGGTGCCGGTCGCGCAGCAGATCGAAGGGGTCCCGGAGCACCTCCAGCAGCGGGTCCCGAGCGATGAGGACGACGTTGGTATTGCGCCCCAACAGGGCATAGACCTGGTTGGAATTGTCGGTCGGGCTTTTGCCAAACCCGATCCGGACCAGTTCATTGGTGTCGCGGCCGAGGCTGACCTGGATTTCCGGCGGCTGCAGGCCGAAGGATTCCAGGTCCGCCCCCGGGTTATCGCTGACGAAGCGGGCGACCTGCCAATTCTGGAGTTCGGACAGGAGGGTGTTCAAGACCAGGCTGTCGGCGCGCACCGGGAGCGGGCGGCTGATGCGCCAACGGCGCGAGGCCGGATCCAGGTCGGCTTGAAACTCACGCGCGCCGGTGCGCAGGTTCAGGCGGTTATAGTCCAGGCCGCGGAGTTGGAGCAGCGCGGTGTCGCGCCAGTCATTGGCGGCGCGCGGCAGGTGGGCGAGCCATCCCGCGTCACACACCGAGACCCCGTCGGTGCCGACCACCTGGAGGTAGGCCTGATCCCGGACGAGGGTCGAGGCCCCCACGTGCAATTCGAAGGACCGATGGTCGGCCTGCACGATCAACCGGGCCCGGGGCGGATTCAGGCCGAATTCGGCGAGCCGGTTGGTGGGGCTCAACAGCTCGGCGGCCGAGAGGTAGGCGCGACGGCGGGCCTCGCCCAGTTCCTTGAGCAGCGCCTCGATCCGCGTGGCTTGGGCAGGATAAACCAATGGCACGGTCAGCCGCCAGGCGCCGTTCAGTTTCTCGGCGCGCACGATGCCTTCGCCGGCCCGGTCCACCTCGATGCTGGTGGCGTGGGCGGGATCGAAGGCCGGGAGGAGGGCCGCCGCCAGCGGGTGGAGAGGTTCGGCCTCCGGCCAATGGCGTTCGTCAAAATAGATGAAGGCAAACAGGCCCAGGGCCAGCACCACCAGGACGCGGGTCGTTTTGGGGTTCATCTCAGTGGGCGGGCTGGCGGTGCCGTCGCCTCAGTGACGGCGGACCCACCAGACCAGCAGGCCCAATACCAGCACGCCCCCCGGCAGGCCCGCCAGCAAAATCCAGCGCACCCGCCGCAGTTGCGTGTCGGTCAGCAGAATCCGGTACTGGGTGATCGGCCGGGGCCCGATCCCGCCCAGGAGCTGGCGCCGGTCCAGCAACCAATCCGCCGCCAGCGCCGCAAAATCCCGATTGGCCTTGGCCTCGATCCATTGGTTGGCCAGAAACAACGATTCCCCCACGACCACCAACCGCGCCGCCCCCCGGTCCGCGCGGACGCCCTGGATGCCGCCTTTCTCGACGGCCACCGCCATCGGAATGGCCCCCTGGGGATCGGTCGGGCGGGGCTGCAAGCGCAGGCCCTTGCTCAAATCCAGCTCGGAGGCCATCCCGTTGGTGCTCGAAAAAATGATTTCCTTGACCGCCGGGGCGTCGGCCTCCGGCCTGGCCACCGGCAGTTTCCCGACCGGCAAGGGCAGAATCAGAGCCAGCCCAACGTCGGTGAGCGGCGACACGATCGGGTGATCGCCGAAATTGGTGGTCAGGATGTAGCCGTCGGCGGCGTTGTTCCGCTCGTAAACCAGGGCCCGTTCATTGACGGCGACGTCCCAGTTGGTCGCCAGGGTCGGTTCCAGGCCGGTGACATAGCCCTGGCGGAGCAGCAGCAGCAGCCGCCCCCCGCGCTCCAGGAAGGTCTCGACCCGTCGGACCTCGGCGGGTTCGAGCCGGTGGGTGGCGCCGGCGATGACCAGGAGCGAATCCGACGGGACGTCGTTGGTGCCCGACAAGTCCAGGCGGTTGACCTCGATGTCCTTCTCGCGGAGCACGGCGGCCATTTTACTATAGCCGGTCTGCTCCTGGTCACTGCCCGGGTCGAATTCGCCGTGGCCGTCCAGGAAGCAGGCCTTGGGCCGGGTGGGATCGGTGACGCCGGCGATGGCTGAGGTGAACAGGAGTTCGCCCTTGAAGGTCGTTCGGCGCACCTCGCGGGTGCGGCCGCTCAGCACGCCGGAGAGGTCGTAGTCGGAAAGTTCGGTGTCGTAAACCTCGCGGGTTTTGCCGTTGGCGTCGAATAGCACCAGGTCATGCTCGGTCTTGAACGGCCGTTTATATTGCTGCTTGAACACCTCGGCGGCCGCCGGGTGGTTGACGTAGTCGATGTAGTCCACCCGGATTTTGGTGTTCGCCAGGCTGTATTCCTTGAGCAGGCCGGCGATCGCGTCGTAGAGCGATGGGGCGTTGTCGCGATGGAAGAACACAACGACCCGCACATCGTTGGTGACCGACTGGAGCAACCGCACCGTCAGCGGGGTCAACTGCCACTGCCGGTTGGCCGTCCAGTGAAAGCGCTGGTGCAGGTGACGTTCGGCCAGGTAATTGACCATCACGACCAGCGCCAGCATCGCCAGGGCCGAAGCCGCCACATTGAAACCAATCCACCAGCGGCGGGCGGCGGACAACGGCGGGGACGGGGTGGGCGAAGTCGGCATGCTACTTCCAGCGCTGGCTCTCGACCACCTTCAAGGTCAGAAACAGAAAAAAGACCGTCAGGCTCAGGTAGAAGACCAGCGACCGCGCGTCCACGATCCCGCGCACAAAATCCTGCATGTGGCTGAACATCGAGATGTAATTGAAGAAGCGGGACTGCCAGTCCGCCCGCGGCGGCGTCAGGAACGAGAAAAAGCTCAGCAGGAACAACGCGATCCCGAGCGCAAAACTGATCATCGCCGCGATGATCTGGCTGCGGCTCAGCACCGAGGCAAAGCACCCCAGGGAAGTATAGACCGCGCCCACCAGCGCGATCCCCAGGAACGTGCTCGCCAGCGCCCCCCAATCCAACGCGGTCCGGTCCTGGGTATAATGGCGCACCACGAACAGGCAGGCCAGCAAGGGCAGCCACATGACGACGTAGAAGACGAACACGCTGGTGAACTTGGCCAGCACCACCTCCAGCTCGCCCACGGGCGTGGTCATCAGGGTTTCGTAGGTGCCGGAGTATTTCTCCAAGGCAAACGATCGCATGGTGATCACCGGCGTGGCCAGCAGCAGGATCAGCCAGAAAAAGAAGGCGTCGTAAAACAGGTCCGTGACCGGCATCTCGACGGCCTGACCATTGAGCACCTCCAGCAGGTAGGTAAAACTCAGGCCCAGCAGCAGAACCACCACCGCGATGATGACATAGCCGGTGAGCGAGACGAAGTACCCCGCCAACTCCCGGCGGGCGAGCGTAAAGTAACTGCGCATCTAAGGCCCGTCCTCCTCGTCTCGCCGCACCCGGGTCATGTGCACAAAAATGTCCTCCAGCGAATGCCGGTTGGAAGTCAGTTCCCGCAACCGCCAACCCTGCCCGCGCACCAACTCGAAGAGCACCGGCCGCAGGTCCACCCCCGGCCGCGCCGTGAGCGCGCACCGCTGATACTCGCCCTCGGCCGGCGAAATATCCCAATGCTCGACCCCGTCCAGGACCTCCAGGCTGGCGCGCAGCGCGGCCAACGGCGCCGCCACCTCCGCCACAACTTGCCCCCCGTCGCTCATGATCGCCTGCAGGTTCTCCGGCGTATCGGCCGCCAGAATCCGGCCGCGATGCATAATCAGCACCCGGCTGCACATCACTTCGACCTCCGGCAAGATGTGGGTCGAAATCAAGACCGTGCGCGCCTGCCCCAAATCCTTGATCAGTTGCCGCACCGCCCGGATTTGATTGGGGTCCAACCCGATGGTCGGCTCGTCCAGGATGATCAACTCCGGCTCGTGCACCAGCGCGTCGGCCAACCCCACCCGCTGCCGGAATCCCTTGGACAATTGGCCAATCACCTTGCGGCCCACCTCGGTCAAGCCGCATTGCTCCATCACCACCCCCACCCGGGCGCGCGTGGCGCGAAAACCCAGGCCCTTGAGCCGCGCCCGGAACTTGAGGTATTCCCGCACGCGCATTTCCGGATGCAGCGGGTTGTTCTCGGGCATGTACCCCATCCGCCGCCGCACCTCACGCGACTGCCCAAAGACGTCAAAACCCGCCACCCGCGCCGACCCCGAGGTGGCCGACAGAAAGCAGGCCAGGATGCGCATCGTGGTGCTCTTGCCCGCCCCGTTGGGCCCGAGCAACCCCACGATTTCGCCGCGCCCTACGGTGAAGGAAATGCGGTCCACCGCCGTGTGCCCGGAGTAACGCTTGGTCAACTCCGACACTTCAATCATCGCCTCATCACTCATGGATCGCGCTTCAATCTACACCGGTGCCCCGCCCAAGCCGATGAAAATCATCGTGCCGGAATTCCCGCAGGCTTTGCCGGCGCCAAGTTGCCTACCTTGCGGACGCTGCAGCCGGACTTCTCATTCGACGCGGCCGCGGTTTTCCACTCGCCGCGCCGACCCCACCGCTCCGATCCGACCCTTGCCGGCGCCGATGATTGGAAACCAAAGCTTGACTTTGCAAAAGCGTCCGCCCAAAAGCAACGTTCAAGGTGAACGGGCTTTGGGTGGACGACTACGCGCGTTGGCGGGCCGCAGGCCGCTCGGCCGAGGCCCTGCGCGACGGGGGCGATTCGACGGCGCCGGCGGAGCGGTTGCTGCAGCAAATTTGGCACCACCAACGACTCCGGCGCGATCACCTCACCACCCTGGACGGCCACCGCGTGCGGGTGTTGCATCCGGGCTTCTGGAATCGCGAGGCGGGCCCAGACTTCCGCGGGGCAATCCTGCAGCTCGACAACGGGCCGGCGCGCTCGGGCGATGTCGAGATCGACCGGCAAACCGGCGGTTGGCACGGCCACCGCCACCATCAGAATCCCGACTATGACCAGGTCATCCTCCACGTCGTGTGGGAGGCCGCCGCCCGGCCGGACCTGCCGCTGCCGACCCTCGCGCTTAAACCCGTGCTCGACGCCCCCATCGAGGAACTCGTCGCGTGGCTGGGGAGCCTGCCCGCCGAGA
>JAGWYX010000958.1 GCA_018969165.1 Verrucomicrobiota bacterium | reverse complement strand
CCAGGGCGCGGTGTCCAAGATCAACAACGACCGCTCGGTGATCATGATTTTCAACCTGGGCGCCCCGAGCCAGTTGGACACGTTCGACATGAAGCCGGACGCCCCGCGCGAGGTGCGCGGTCCGTTCCGGCCGATCCGCACCAACAACCCGGACATCCAGGTATCGGAGATTTTTCCACGGCACGCCAGGCTGGCCGACAAGTTTTCGCTGGTCCGGAGCTGTTATCACACGGCGGCGGCGGTGCATGACACGGGCCATCAGATGATGCAGACGGGGCGATTGTTCACCGGCGGTATTGACACGCCGCACGCCGGTTGCGCGCTCACTTACCTGGCGGGTCGGAAGACCGAATTGCCCGCGCATGTGCTGTTGCCCGAACCGATGGGGCCGACTGGCGGCAACATGCCGCACGGGCAGGACGCCGGGTTTCTGGGCAAGGCTTACGATCCGTTCGTGCTGAATGCGGACCCATCGAAGAAGGATTTCAAGGTGCCGGACCTGCTGCCGCCGCAGGACATCGGCACGGTGCGATTGCAGCGCCGCAAGGAACTGCGGAGCATCGTCGATGACGCCGTGAAGGAATTCGAGGGGAGCGAGAGCGCCAAGCTGATGGACAGCAATTTCTCCGATGCCTACCGGCTGATGACCAGCGACAAGGCGCGGGCGGCGTTCGATTTGACTCGAGAGCCGAGCAAGCTGCGCGAACGGTATGGCATGACGCGGTTCGGGCAGGATTGCCTGCTGGCGCGGCGGCTGATCGAGGCCGGCGTGCGGTTCGTCACGATCAACACCTTCATCACCGTGTTCGACGAAATCACCTGGGACATCCACGGTTCGAAGCCGTTCACGTCGATTGCCGGGATGCGCGACATCGTGGCGCCGATGTACGACCAGGGTTACAGCGCCTTGATCGAGGACCTGCACCAGCGCGGGATGCTGGACAACACCCTGGTCTGCAACCTGGCCGAGTTCGGCCGCACGCCCAAGGTCAACCCGGCCGGCGGGCGCGATCATTGGCCCCAGTGTTGGACGGTCTATTTTGCCGGGGGCGGTGTGAAAGGCGGGCGGGTGATCGGCAAGAGCGACGACATCGGCGGCTACCCGGTCGAGCGCCCGGTGCGGCCGGCGGAGGTGGTGGCGACGATTTTTCACAGCCTGGGGCTGGACCTCGAGACGCACTTGCCCGGCCCGCAAGGCCGTCCGTTCCCGCTGGTCGATTACGGGACGCAACCGATCCTGGAGTTGTTTTGATGGGAACTCTGCTCCGACCGGGCAGCAGCGGACATGAGTCTGCTCCATCTGACCCCCAGAAAGTTAGAGCCGACTCACGTCGGCTGCCACGGAACAGGCCCGAGTTCTTGTGCAACCGGCGTAGGATTCCAGGATTTCTCGCTGCTGCGGAGCGGGAACAGCGGGCCGGGATTCCTCCCGATTCGAGAATCCCCTTTGCCATAGCAGCCTGTGGTGTTTCGGCACTCGATGCCCGGAATGAAACCGCTGATGGTGAAGTGCTCTCCCTCTCCCATCCGATGGGAGAGGACCGGGGTGAGGATTAGGCTTGGCTGTGAAAAATGGAATGAAGCATCTCGCGCTCATCTCTGCCATCTGCCTGGCGTTCGTCGCGCACGGCGCCGAATCGGTGGTCTTGCTCCCGCCGAACGTCACGCTCACCGGCGTGGAAGCCCGCCAAACCCTCCTGGTCGAGCGCGTGCAGGGCCAGCAGTTGGTCGGTCAAGTCACTAACGGCGTCGAACTCAGTTCGAGCAATCCCGGCGTGGTCCGCATCGACCACGGTGTCGCGCGGCCGATCGCCAACGGTGCGGCGACGGTGCGCGCGCGCGTCAGGGACCGAACGGCCACCGCGCAGATCACGGTTGTGGACGCGGACAAACCTTTTGCCTGGAGTTTTCGGAACCAGGTTGAGCCGGTGTTGGCGAAGATGGGGTGCAGCTCGGGCGCCTGTCATGGCGCGGCGGCCGGGAAAAACGGGTTCAAACTTTCCTTGC
>JAGWYX010000957.1 GCA_018969165.1 Verrucomicrobiota bacterium | reverse complement strand
GTTCCCTCCTCTCGCGCCAGGAGTTTCACCAGGAAACTCGTATCGGCGTAGGCCCTCATCGCCGTGATTCGAGGACGATTTTGGCGAGGCTGATTTTCGACGGTTTCTCGCGCAGGACTTCGTCCAGGATTTCGTCGATCGCCCGGCGGCGCGCGTTTTCGTCAGCCGGCGTGCCCTCTGCGGGTTGGAGAATCCAAAGCGGCTGGCCGTGGTCGGTCACTTGCACCGACTGTCCGGCGCGCGTCAGGCGTTTGACCTTCAATGGTTCGCGGAGCAGGGTGCGAAGTGCAATGCTTTTCATGATGTCTGACAATAGTGTCAGACCGCCCATGCGTCAATCCGGCTCGTTGCGCGGGTGGCGACGCTCATTTGGGAGCGCGGGTCTGCGACCCGCAGCGGCGGCAGTGTTGACGGGACCTGGATATGGCTGCAAGCGCAACGGCAGGGCGAGCGTGCTGCGGCTCACAGAGCCACGCTCCGAGCCAAAATGGTGGCGCCGTCGGCGGAGCGTGAGCGCACCGCCAATTATCCAGAAGGCGATCACTCCTCGACTCCGCACCCCGCGGAACGATTTCAGGGTTCGACTGCTCACTTCAACTTGGCTTCGCACTCGCGGATTCAATCCCACCTTGTCACCGAACGTGGCTCGCTTCAGGTTGAAGATCAAGGTGATTTGTCCTCGATGCCGGAGTGTCGGCAAACTCGCTCATGGTGTGCGGCACGTCGTGGCCGCGGCCGATCCAGAGCATCTCGCCGAAATTCGGCAACGCCGGCGTCGTGCGGATCACCTTCCACTCGCCGCTGGCATTGCGTTTCCACGTCCAGGTCACGCGGTCGCCTTCGTGCCGCGGTATCCGGACACGCCCGTGGTCGCCAAACGGTTCGTCCCAGACGATCGTGCCGCGGAACCGGTTCCAGGTGGTCAAACTGATCTCGCCTTCGGCCGCGCGCGAGGTGTCCCACGTTCGGACCTGCGCGACGACATACGGGATCACCGTGCGCTGAAACCACCACAACCACGCCCGCCGAACATACTCGACACTATACCCGTTGCTGTCGCGATAGGCCGGGTCGTAAAACGCCATCAGCCGGTCCAGGTCCCCGGCCTCGAAGGCCCGGATCAAGCCCCCAAACCTCGCCAGGACCTGCTCGGCATCCTTCTCGCTCCCGGGCTGCACGCCCTCAAAGATGCGCCAGACCTCCTGCTTCGCTGGCAATGACTCGTCCGTCCATGAAATCTTTTCCGTGCGGCTACCGCCCCGGGTCACGACGGCCTGTTCGAGGATCGGACTCTCGTCCGCGTTGAACAGCAGGTAATCGGTGAAATTCACCGTGCCTTCGAGGCGTTTGGTGGCGCGGGTGATCGCCGTGACGCCGAACGTTCCTTGGTCAACGCCCGGCAGCGTGCAGGCGCTCCCGTGGACCCCGGCCTTCACGAGTTGCCATTCCGGATAAACCGTCGCCCCCGGGATGCGTCGCCAGATCCGAAACGAGCGCGCCTCCGGATCGCGCTCCCATTCAAGCCCAAGACCAGCCGCGCCGGCCCGCGCACGTAGGCCCGTGACCCAGCGCGGCAGGTCCACGGCATAGGCTTGTTTCTCGAAGAGATTCTCGCGCGATTGCAGGACCGCGATCGCCCGGCCACATTTCAGCACGCACGCCCGGTTGGTCGCGCGCGGATCCTCGGTATTCTCCGTCGGCGAATCGTAGCGGTCGAGCAACCGGCGATAGGCCTCGGGCGAGGCGCATTCGCCCGGCCGAATGATCCTGGCGAAGCGCCGAGTGACGGCGGCGGGCGTGCCGACCGGCAATAGCGGGATGAAGTAATAACGCCCGCCGGTGTCGGGGATCATTTCCTTCATCAGGTGTGGGAGCAGCACGCCGTAGGCGGCGCGTTCGAGGTAGCCGTGCGCCACTTCGAGGTCCAGGTCCTGGAGCAGGCCGTCGTATTCGTGCAGGGTTTTGCATTCCTTCAACTGGTAGGCGACACGGGCCTGGGCCAGCACC
>JAGWYX010000956.1 GCA_018969165.1 Verrucomicrobiota bacterium | reverse complement strand
GCCGGAGGCCGTCGCCCTACCGCATATCGGTTCGTAGGAAGTTGCCTTGGTTCCCGCGAGGCAACTCCTTGCGCCACCGGTTCTCGCAGTTCGATCCCGTGGGGCAGGACGCGCACGGTGTCCCAGTTGCCAAGGATGACCTCGCCGACGGGGAAGGCGGCCAGCACGTCGAGTTTGTTGGTGGAATGGTTAATCGCGTCCCAGAGCGCCTCGAACGTCCGACCGCAGTCTTCGGCGAGGATTTCCTTGGCCCAAGCGGTGCGGTCCATGCGGTTCTCGCGGGCTTCGAGGGCGCGATAGCGAAGGGCCAGTTGATGGATGGCGGTGTCGCTGCGGGTGGGTGCATTGCTTTCCGGTTGGCGAGTCGCGTGGAAGAAGGCCACGACGGCGCCGATCAACAGGAGGGCCGCACCGCGGACGAGCAGGGACTTGTTCGAAAACGCGCGCACAATCCGGGATCGAGGTTGCAACCCATCGCCGCATGAACCTCGCGGGTTGTCAATCGCGGAAACGCGGTAGGACGGAGACACGGAAATCGAAATGTGAACAGGTACGAATCAGGCTTTGCACTGGGTCGAGTCCACGTTTACCATTCTGCAGGCCATGTCGAAGTCGCTGCCATGAACGTCCATCTTGCCTACGGAGAAGGCCTCCTGCCCGTCGAACTGCCCGAGGACCGCACCACCGTGATCGAGCCCTCGCATCTGCCGGGGTTGCCGGACGAGAAGACGGCCGTGCTCGACGCCCTGCGGCGACCGATCGGGGCCAAACCGCTCCGGGAACTGATCAAACCGACCGACCGCGTCTGCGTGCTGTTCACCGACTTGACGCGCGCGACGCCGAACGACCGTCTCATCCCGTGGATGCTCGAGTACCTGGCCGACGTGCCGCGCGAGAACATCACATTGCTCAATCAATTGGGCACGCACCGGCCGAACACGCCGGCTGAGCTCGAGCGGATGCTGACGCCGGGAGTGGTGAAGCGTTACCGAGTGCTGAACCACGAGCCGGAGAATCCGGGGGCCCACGTGCCGCTCGGCACAATGCGGGATGGCTCGCCGGCGATGATCAACCGCCACGCCGTCGCGGCCGACCTGCGGATCGTCACAGGGTTTATCGAGCCGCACCTGTTCGCCGGGTTCAGCGGCGGGCCCAAAGGGATCATCCCGGGGGTGGCGGCGCTCGAGACGGTGATGAGCAACCACGGCGCGAAGAACATCGGGCACCCGCGCGCGTCGTTCGGGATCACCGAGGGCAACCCGTTGTGGGAGGAACTGCGCGACGTGGCGCTGCGTGCGGGCCCGAGTTTCCTGCTCAACGTGTCGCTGAACAACCATCGGGACATCACCGGGGTGTTTGCCGGCGACCTGCTCGAAGCCCACAAGGTCGGGATCGAGTCCGTGCGCAAATCGGCGATGCAACGAGTCAAAGCGCCGTTCGAGATCGTCGTGACCACCAACAGCGGGTATCCGCTCGATTTGAACCTCTACCAGGGGGTCAAAGGCATGAGCGCCGCGGCGCGCATCGTGGCCGAGGGCGGCGTGATCATTTTGGCTTGCGAATGCCGGGAAGGGGTGCCGCCGGGCAGTCCGCTGGACAAATTGCTGCACGAGACGCGCGGCCCGGAAGAAATCCTGGCGATGCTGGCCACGCCGGGTTTAGTGCGGCCGGAACAGTGGCAGGCGCAAATCCAGGCGCTGATCCAGCGCAAGGCGACGGTGCTGGTTTACAGCTCGCTGGCGGACGACGTGATCCGTGGCGCGCACCTGACGCCGTGCCGGGATATTGGCGCTGCCGTGCGCCAGCGATTGCAGCAACTCGGGCCGGACGCGCGCGTGGCGGTGCTGCCGCAGGGGCCGTTGACCATTCCGTATCTGGGGTAGGGTGGGGGACGACGCGATGGGGGTCTGAAACGATGCGAGAAGCCAACGAAGGGAACGAAGGAGTTCAGGCTTGCCCAACGACGGCGCTTGAAATCTTGTCCACGCCGCATGAACTGACCAGCGCAG
>JAGWYX010000955.1 GCA_018969165.1 Verrucomicrobiota bacterium | reverse complement strand
CAGGAACAACTCCTCCTGATGCGCGTGGTGAGCCCGGCCGATGGCATCGTGGCCACCCCCGCCCGGCAGTTGATGGCCATGAAACATCAACTGGTCAAGAAGGGCGATTTGATCGCCAAGGTCTATGACCTCAAAACGATCACCGCCGAAATGGCGGTCTCGGAGCGGGACATCGCCGATGTCAAGCTTGGCCAACCCGTCGTGCTGAAGGCCCGCGCCTACCCGGAACTGACCTTCTACGGCAAGGTCACCTCGATCGCCACCGGCACGCAGGACAGTTCGGGCGCGACGCCCGGCTCGCCCACTCCGGGGCAGGCCGCGGCCTCCTCCTCCCTCAGCCACGGCGCCCTGGCGCCCAGGACCTTCGTCATCGCCACCGAGATTGACAACCGCTCCCTCCTCCTCAAACCCGGCATGAGCGGCCAAGCCAAGATTGGCTGCGGCCGGGACCGCCTGCTGGACCTGCTGACTCGCCGACTGGCCCGCAGCGTGAAAGTCGAGTTCTGGTCCTGGTGGTAATCACGCCCGGCACAATTCATGAACCACAAACCATCCCACCTCCGATGATCGCCTCCGCCAAAACCATCGAAGCCAACCCGAGCCCCCGCGCCGAACCCCGACCCCGCCCGCGCCGGCGCCGCCCGCCCGAACCCACCGTGCCGCCCCACCCGGACCAGGCTGACGAGAATCTCTACCTCATCGGCCGACCGACCTTGAAGCGCTTCCTGCGTTTCGTCAGGAAGCGCGCCCTGGACCCGCCGGACGAGGGCACCCTCACGGACGAGTGGCAGGCGGCCAACGAGGTCGTCCGCGCGCTGGAGAAAGAAGAGGCCGGCGCCGCGGATAGCCCGCCCATCCCCCAGCTCGAAGTGACGCCGGAAAACGAACCCTGGCTCACCCAGTTCCTCGAAGATCCGCTGGTCCAGAACAGCTTCAACACGGTCCCGACCGAGGTGGCGTTCGTCGAGCTGGATCGCCTGGTGGTCTATCAGCATCACATCGACTTGACTTACGTGCGGCTCCTCGAACGCGCCTGGGGTCCCTCGCCGAGTCCCGAGCAAATCTTCCGGGCCTGCCTGCTGCACGAGCATCCCCGGCCGCCGGTCAAATGGTCGCGCGCGCACGGCAACAGCTTCGTCTTCGTGTCGCCCTCCAACGACCTGCGTTTCCTGGGCGCCATGAAGCTCCGACGCGAGCACATCACCGGTTACCCGCCGCCGGGAGACCTCGCCGGGGTCGTTGGACTCGCGTTCGGGTTCGGCTCCAATTTCCTCAACGCGATCCACGCCGAGAACCGCTTGATCCTGAACAACGGCAGCCACCGCGCCTACGCGCTGCGCAAACTCGGCATCCGGCATGCCCCCTGCATCGTCCAGCATGTCTCCTCGCGGGAGAAACTCGAAGTCATCGCCGCCTCCGCGGTCGCCACTAAGCCGGACGACTACCTGCGCCACCCGCGGCCCGCGATGTTAAAGGACTATTTCGATCCCCGACTCCACAAGGTCATGCCCGTCCATCGCCAAATCCAGCAGGTCACCTTGAAGTTCGAGATCGATCAAATCGACGTCCCGGCCCTCTAGCGTCCTTGAGTTCTGAAACTTGTTGTTGGCAGGTCAATTTCCTGGCTCCCTCCGTTTCTGCCGTCCGGCTCCTCGAGGACTCCATGAGCGAGGCCCCCGTCCGCCGACAGGCAGGCGCAGAGGCCTCAGTCGGAGGATGAGAAGAATCGAATATGCCGCCACGGATCCACGCGGCGTGGGACGATACTGGAGGTCCGGTCACTGGCTGGAGGCCTGGACGACCATCGATCCGCTGGATGGCCGGGCGGCGATGGACAAGTATCCAGGCCGGGCGCTGTTACTGACCAGACCCTGGGAGAGGATACAGTTTGCCAGCGGCCAATTCGCCCTGGGGCTAGGCGTGCGGGTAGGAGGGTATCCTCGGCGATACTCGACTGCCCGCGCAACGACGCCCCAGGGCAAATTGGCCTTGGCCCGGAGGGTGGCGCCGC
>JAGWYX010000954.1 GCA_018969165.1 Verrucomicrobiota bacterium | reverse complement strand
CGCGCGCGGCTCAATGCGACGCTGACCACCCGGTCCTTGAAGGACAGCGACGGGTAATTGACGGCGTCGTTCTTGATCCAGAGTTCGCGCACTCCCAGCCGGCGGGCCAGACGGTCGGCCTTGACCAGGGGGGTGAATCCGACCTGCAGGCCGACCGTCGGGCCGTCGGCGACGGGGAGCAACTCGCGGTAGCGCCACATCGTCGGGGGCCGCGACTGGATCACGCTGCGGGTCAGGGATTGTTGGACGGCGGCGTAGTCGTAGGCCACCTCCAGGGGACCGAAATCAAATTCGCAGACGTGGGTCGCCTCGAGGGGATACTCGCGGCCGCACTCGCGGCACTTGAGCGCTTTCATGAAACCAGTGTGCTTGTCCATAAACGATCCGTTCCGTCTGGATTCGGGGCAATAAAAAGCCCCGCTCATCCGTCGAGAAGAGGGGGAACCAATCGGCACGCGCTCTTCTCATCTTCCCCGGCCGGTAATCCGGTCGAGCTGGAATTGGCACCTGGTCGCCGAAGTCCGCGCTTCGGCCGGTTGCCGTGGTGTCATCGGGCCAGTCCCTCGACCACTCTGCATGAGAACCGTTTCATCAACGGATGCGGATAAATTGATTGATCGTTGGCGGCGTGTCAAACTGTTTTTACAAGACTGCCACGGGCTCTCCCAGGACCGGCCCACCAGGCCGGGAGGGACTGCGTGCCGCAGTCCATCGCTTGGCGGACGGTGGGAGGATTTTAGGATTTAGGATTAGGATTTGCTGTCGCCTGGTTAAGTTGTTGCTTGGACGTAGGATATGAAGAAAATAGCCCTCCTGGAGGGCCTAAGCGTTTTTGGGCCTGATTTTGGCGCGTAAGGAAGCCAGGTCTGCTTTCTCCAGGCCGCGTCAGCCTGCGGTTGAACCTGGAGTGGGCTTGGACGCTTGGATGGGATCGGTTGCGTGCCGGGGATGAGCGTGCTTAGATCGAAAAAATGGGGCCAAAAAACGGCTGCAAGGCCGTAAAAACGCCCTTAATTCTCCCTATCCGCCTTCCAATGAATCAGTTGTCCCGGCGACAGCAAAGGAACCGTATCCGTTACCCCTGAATCTGGGCTGCGTAATCGGCGGCTGAAAGCAACCCGCCCAACTCCGATGGCTGATTGAGCCGCACTTTATAGAACCAGCCGCCGGCATAGGGTTCGAGGTTGACCAGGGCCGGATTGCCCACCAGGGCACGGTTAACCTCCAGGACCTCGCCGCTGACCGGGGAGTAGATGTCGCTGGCGGTTTTGACGGACTCGACGATGGCGCAGGCTTCCCCGGCCTGGACCCGCCGGCCGACCGCCGGCAACTCGACGAAGACCACGTCGGTCAGTTCGTGCTGGGCGTGGTCGGTAATGCCCACGGTGACCGAGTCGCCCTGCACCCGGACCCATTCGTGGGAGCGGGTGAATTTCAAATCCGGCGGGACAATCGAGCTCATATAATCGATCAGGCGCTGCGTTTGTAAATCGGTTTGGTCACGACCACCGCCGGGGCGCGCTGGCCGCGAATCTCGACGGCCACGACCGTGCCCGGCCGGGCGTAGGAGGTCGGCACGTAGCCCAGGCCAATGCCGATGCCCAGCGACGGGCTTTGCGTGCCACTGGCGACCCGGCCGATGGGCGCCTCGCCCGCCGGCTCGCTCCAGATTGGATACGCCGGTCGCGGCGGCGCGGATTTGCCGGTCATCTTGAAGGCCACGCATCGCCGGGCGACGCCGTTGGCTTTTTGCTCGGCCAGGACCGAGCGACCGGTGAACTCGGGTTTCTCCAGGGCGACGAAGAAGCCCAGGCCAGCCTCGATGGGAGTGGTTTGCTCATCCAGTTCATGGCCATAGAGGGGGTAGCAGACCTCGGTGCGGAGGGTGTCGCGCGCCCCCAGGCCGGCCGGCTGCAATCCGAAGGGCCGACCGGTCTCCAGGACCTTGTCCCAGAGGGCTTCGATCACCTCGGCGGGGGCCATGATCTCGAAGCCGTCCTCGCCGGTGTAGCCGG
>JAGWYX010000953.1 GCA_018969165.1 Verrucomicrobiota bacterium | reverse complement strand
GGTCGTAAATCCGATCACCAACGGCCAAATGCACCTTGGTCAGCGGTTCGTCCAGGCGGTTGGCCACCGACACCTGTAGCCGGTCGCCCGGGTCCACCACCCGCGCGCTCAATGGCGTCGGGGCGGCCTGCCACCAGTCGCTCACGTAAAGCTGGCTGGTCCAGACCGGCACGAAAATCTCGGCCTGGTAGCCATTGCCGCGATGCTCGACGGCGCTCCGACTGCTTTCCCCGCGCCGGAACCCCTGGAACTCGCCACGCAAGGTGGCAAAGGGTTGATCGCTAGCCAGCGGGAACCGGGCGTTGGCCGGCGAGTAAATCGAGGCATAGGTGAACCCGTGCAGTTCGGTGCGATCGCCGCGGGGCAAGACATCGACCACGTGCAGTTCATTCCACTCTGTTTCACCCGCGCGGAGCATGAAACCGATGAAGTAAATCAACGCCGAGAACAACACGACGTACGCGGGAAATGTCAGCCAAGTCAGCATTTGCCGCCCGATCCGCTTGAGCCAGTACTGATCGAGCGGCCCGATCACCACCAGGTACACCAGCAGCAACAACAACAACCAGGTCACCGGCAACTTGCGCACCTGACGACTGTCGATCATCTCGCCAAAGACGCCGTCCAGGCTCGCTCCGCCCCAATACCGAAAGTCGCCCCCGCCGAACAGCGCCGCCGGCATCCGCGCCAGCTTCACCCAGAACCACGACCGGTTCTTCCACGATCGGAACGGCTCGCGCTCGGGGCTGAACGTCAACACGCTGACCATGCCACGACCGCGGTCCGCCTCGATCACCAGCGGCTTCGCACCCGCCTCCACCACAATGCGCCCACCCCGATCTTCCGCCCCCGCGATGCCGAGAGCGCTTTGGTCAAACACCGCATCATCGGTCAACTCGGCCAACGGGTCGGGCATCGCCGCGCCCGTGCCGGGTCCGCCCGCGTAACGGCCGAAGTAACGCTGGGCCATCGGCGGGTTCATCCCTGGACGCGGCTGCCCTGCCCCAGACGCGCCGGGCGCGCGCGAGTTGGCCGGCACACGCGAACTAAGGGCGCCAGACCCGCCCCCGCCGGGCACCGGATAACGCCCGCGAGGCGCCCCCGCGTCCGCGGCCTTGGCCGACCCGCGGAGCCAGGCCTCGAGGGCTTCGCCCGGCTTGACCTGCTCGAGCCCGGCAAGTTGGCACGGCAATAAATCCCGCAGCCACGCGACCGCGTTGACGTCGGTCGGCTGTTCGACCCCCAGGATGAGGTGACCTCCGGCGTGCACCCACGCCAGCAAGGCCGCCACCTGGGGCCCCTTCAACTCCACGGCCTTTTCCGAATTTAGGTAAAGGGTGTCCAATCCTTCGAGCGCGATCGGGTTATCGGGAAACAACTCGAGCTGCAACCGGGCGACCATCGGCTGCACCGACATCTGCCGCGACTTGGCCTCCGGCAGGGTCGGCAAGCCGGCAAACGTCCGGGCCAATGCCCCGAACATCGGGCTGCGCGACGCGACGTCGATTTTCGGCCGCACCTGGAGCCGCTCAGCTCGCACCTTGCCGCGCTCGTCGAACAAGCGCACATCCCAGGCCGCATACTGGCCCTGAGCCGAGAAGACCGGGATCACAAATCGCTTGCGGGTGTTGGTGGGCAACTCGAGCGTTACCCGCCGGCTCTGGCCTCCACCGTACTGACCGGAGGTCAGCTCAACCACGCCGTTGAACCCCGGACCGTCGTTGTAAATCTCGCACGCGATGGGGAACCAAGCGGCCTCGCGCACCACTCCGTCGTAACCGACAAATACATCGAACTGCAACTCCGCGCGCGCCGATGGGATGGCCACGCCGCCCCAGCCAAGCAGCAGCGGCAGTAAAAGGTGCAGCGACCTCCCCATGAATCCCCCAGCCTTTCGGGCCACCACTTCGCATAAAAGTCGGCTTGCGCGAGACTTTCGGGCTAACCGGTCGGGAAAGGACGCCTCCTCTCCCCGGCCCTCTCCTCCGCTGCCGGCGGAGGAGAGGGTGCCCGAAGGGCGGG
>JAGWYX010000060.1 GCA_018969165.1 Verrucomicrobiota bacterium | reverse complement strand
TGGACCAGCCAACGACCTGATCGCTGTTGTTGAGGCCGATCGCTTCGGCCTGGCCGCCGCCGAGGTCGGGCAACCCGGTCATTTGATTGTTGAAGCTGGGTTTCCAAATGAAGGCGCCGGGAGGGCCCGAGCCGGCACCGCTCGAGAACGGATCCGCCGCCGCCCAGGCGGTGCCCACCACGTGGCCGTTGTCATTGATGGCGGCGGGCTCGCTGCTGAGGTTGCCGGCAAAGGACCCCAGATCCGTCAACCAGTAACCGTGAGCCGGCGGCGGCACCCCACCGGGGGAGCTCGGCGAGTTCGTGGACAGGACCACGCTCACTTGGACCTGCGGCGGGGGTTGGGCGAGCAGCGGCTCGCTGACGGAGATGATCGCCAGCCCGGGGGCGACCCCCATCACCCGACCCGTGCCGTTGACGATGGCAGTGGCTGGCGACGAGGAAGCCCAGGTTAACGCGCTGGCGGCCGGCGTCACCGGATCGCCGGCCGCGTTGGTGGCGCTCAGGGTCAGGTTCGTCATCTGACCGAGGGGCAGGACCACCGAACTTGGATTAAGGAACAGCGCCAAATCCTGGAGGGACGAATTGACGGTGATATTGGTGGCGAGGGCGAGGTTGGTGGCGAGGGCCACTTGAATGCTGCTCGACCCCGCCCCAACGCCCGTCACCTTGCCGGTCAAATCCACCGTGGCCACCGCGGTGTCCAACGAAGACCAGGTGAGCGCCCCGGTTTGGGACGGGATGAAGACGACTTGGTTGCTGGCATCCAGGGCGGCGGCGTCCAACAGGGTGGTTCCACCAATGGCGACCGTCGGGTTCGCGGGTCCCAGGAGGAGGCCCACCACCGGAACGTCCGCCAGGGTGAACGTCGCCGTGGCAGGAGCCGCGCCCGCGGTGATCACGAACGAATACCGCGCCTCCAGGAACGGCACACCGCCCCCAGCGGCTTGCGGAAAGGCGTCCGCCACCACGGTGTAGGCGCCGCTGGGCAGACCGCTGAACTCCACCGTGATCTGATTGGTGCCGGAGGGGAGATTGACAACTTGATTCGTGACCGCCCGGCCGTCAGCGCCTTTAACCGCGAATACCACGCTACCGACCGTCGTCGAGCCCTGGCGAGGCAACACACGACCACCCGCGGCCAGCGTCCGGGAAATCCGCGGAGCCCGCGCCAGTGGGCCGGAGGTCGCCGACCAGATCAGGGTGAAGACGGCGTCCGGGCCCCCGCCACCGGCAGCCGCCCCCAAATCCAGCGCCCGATAAAACATCGGCCCGAGCCCGACCTGCCCGCTGCCGAGCGTCAGGTCCAGGTTGCTGGTGAGGCTATTGGTCGTCAGCCACCCGACCCAATTCACCAGGTTACTGGAGCTTTCGAGCTGATAAGTCCGCCCCGCGGTCCCGCTCAACTCGAGCTGCAGTTGCTCAGGACCGGCGGGTTGGAGGCCCAAGCGCGGAGTGGCGGCGGTTTGGGCGTGAGCCGCCGCCGCCCAGCCCAGTAAACTCAAGCCGGTCCAGCGCAGGCCGCGCCCGCGAGCCGTCTTCTCGCCTCGGGTGGAAGTCACTAATGCCAAACATAAGCCCTGTCGATCAATCATGTCAAACCCGGCCGGGACGTTCGTCGCGACGAAGGCGGGTCCGCCGGGATTGACCGGCTAGCGCTTGGCCGCCTCGTAATTGCGGGCCGCTTCGGCCCAGTTCAGGACGTTCCACCACGCCTTGAGGTAGTCGCCTCGGCGGTTCTGGTACTTGAGATAGTAGGCGTGTTCCCATACGTCCACGCCCAGCACCGGATTGCCGTCGCACCCGGCGATCGCCTTGCCCATGAGCGGATTGTCCTGGTTGGCGGTCGAGACGATTTCCAATTTGCCGGCGTGGACCACCAGCCAGGCCCAGCCGCTGCCGAACCGGCCCAGCGCCGCCGCCTCGAACTTCTCCTTGAAGGCGTCGAAGCTGCCGAAAGCCGCCTTGAGGTCGTCGGCCAATGGCCCGGTCGGCGCGCCGTCGGCTTTCGGGGCCATCAGCTTCCAGAACATCGAGTGGTTGGCGTGCCCGCCGCCGTTGTTGCGCACCGCGCCCCGGAGGTCCGCCGGCACGGCATCCAGGTGACGGATGAGTTGTTCGACGGTTTGCGATTCGAGGTTCGCCTTGCCGGCGACGGCCTTGTTCAGGTTGGTGACGTAGGCGTTGTGATGCTTGCCGTGATGGATTTCCATCGTTTGGGCGTCGATATGAGGTTCAAGTGCCTCTTTGGGATAGGGCAGCGGAGGAAGTGCGTAGGCCATAAGATTCGAGTTTGAAGGTTCCAGGTCGATCGTTTCTGCTTCGGTTGCGAACAAGCGGACAATGCCGATTGCCTCTCACGGCGTCAAGCTAACCGAAAGCCTCCTTCCGCACAAGAGGGGGATGCGCGGTCGCGCCGGACCGCCGGTCACCCTTTGGGGCGATTCCCCGCCGCCGCCGTCACCGCCGCCCGCATCTGCCGGATGGCCGCGCGGAGGTTGTGCCGGCCGAATAAACTCGTGCCGCTGACGAAAGTGTCGGCCCCGGCACGGGCGCATTCGGCCGCCGTGCTCAAGTTGATCCCGCCGTCCACCTCGATCCGGCATTTGAGCTTCTTCTGGTGGCGCCAGGCTGCGGCTTGTTGAATCTTGGGAACGGTCTCCGCGATGAACGGCTGGCCGCCGAAGCCGGGATTGACGGTCATCACCAGGAGCAGGTCGATGCGTTCCAGGTAAGGCAGGACATTGGCGATGGCCGTGGGCGGATTGATCGCCAGCCCGACCAGCTTGCCCAGCGCCCGGATTTTCCACAGCAACGGCATGACCTTCTCCCCGAGTTCGACGTGGACCGTGAGGTGATCGGCCCCGGCCTTGGCGAAAGGTTCGAGCAGGATCTCCGGGCGCGAGCACATCAGGTGGACATCCAGCGGCAAGCGGGTTTGGGGTCGAAGCACGCGCACGACTTCCGGGCCGAAGGAAATGTTCGGCACGAAATGGCCGTCCATGATGTCCAGGTGCAGCCAGTCCGCCCCCGCGCGCTCCGCGCGCTGAGTCTCGGCGGCGAACCGCCCGAAGTTGGCGGCCAGGAGCGAAGGCGCGATGAGCATGGATCGAGGCTAACAATTCGGCACAGCCCGTCAACCCCGGCGAGCCCGCGGGCGGCTCGAGTTTCCAGTCGTGTGGATTTGGAGAACAGAGCAAAGCGCTTGCGCGCATCGACGACGCACTGACTGCTCATGGGTCGGCGAACACGGGAGCGGGCGAGGATTTTCACAAAAACACGCGAAACTGCTGCGGGATATACTCTCTGCTTTGCAAGAAAACCGTGGCGAGCTACGCTGCCGCGGTGATGCCGAGTTCCGCCGAATCTGCGATGTCCCCTGAGCTGACCAGTCTTGCCAATGAACCCGCGGCCGCCGACGCCGCGCGCTCCATCCGCGGCCGGCTTCCGCCGGGCGGCCTGTTCGCGGGCCAGGACTGGCGCCTGTCGCCCACGCCGTTTCCGCTCGCCCCCGAACTGGCCAGCGAACTCCAGACGCTGGGGCGCGTGCTGCTCCAGTTCAACCGCGCGGTCAACCGGCTCTACCGCCAAAGCCTGGCCGGCCAGCAGCCGCCGTGGGTCGCCGCCTGGCTCGACCAGGGAAAACCAGCGGGGTTGCTCGAACTCCAGCGCGCGACGGCCTTCAAGCACGAGGTCCCCCGCGTCCTCCGTCCCGACCTGCTTCTCACCGACGCGGGCTTCCGCATCGTCGAGTTGGACGCGGTGCCCGGTGGCATCGGCGCCACCGCCTGGCTCAACGAAACCTACTGCGCCCTCAACCGCCAGCCCCCGACTCCCGATCCTCGATCCTCCATCCTCCATCTTCCATCTCCGCCCCCGGTTCTGGGCGGCGCCGCGCTTGGCCCGGCGAAGCGCAGCGAAGCCGGCCCTCCATCCTCGGCCGCGATTCTCGGCGGCCCCGACGGCATGCTGGCGGGCTTCGCCGGCATCTTCGGCGATGCCGCGCGCGTGCACATTGTTGTTTCCAAGGAGTCCGCGACCTACCGGCCGGAAATGGTTTGGCTCGCCGAACGCCTGAACACGCGGCCCGGGCCGCGCTTCACGGTCCGCGATGACACGTTCGAAACCTTCGCCGACGGCGACGCGGTTTATCGTTTCTTCGAGCTGTTTGATTTGCCGAACGTCCCGGCCGCCGCTCGCATCTTCGAGTTGGCCGCCGCCAAACGGATTCGCCTCACTCCGCCGCCCAAACCGGTCTTCGAGGAGAAGCTGCTGTTCGCGCTGCTCTGGAACCGTAACTTGCGCGGATTCTGGCGGCAGGAACTGGGCGAGGGCTTTTTCGAGCGGATGCTCAAGCTGGTCCCTTACACGTGGCTGGTGGACCCCGCCCCGCTCCCGCCGCATGCCGCCCTCCCCGAGCTGGGCCTGACCGACTGGCACCAGCTCAAGGCGCTCTCGCAACGCGAGCGTGAGCTGATCCTCAAGGTGTCCGGCTTTTCGGCCGAGGCCTGGGGGGCGCGGGGCGTTTACCTCGGCAGCGACCTGTCGGCAGCCGATTGGAGCGCCGCGGTGGACACCGCCTTGCGCCGTTTCTCCGCTTCACCGCACATCCTGCAGCGGTACTGCCGGCCGAAAGTCGTCGAGGCCGCCTGGTTCGACTTCGAGCAGAACCAGCTCCGGCCGATGAACGGACGGGCCCGGTTGTGTCCTTATTACTTCGTCGCCGGCGAAGGGGACGCGGCGCGGGCGAATTTGAGCGGGGTCTTGGCGACGATTTGTCCGATCGACAAAAAGATCATCCACGGGATGAAGGAGGCGATCCTGGCGCCGGCCTGCGGATGACACTGGTGGAGTTCATCCTGCTGGCGGCCAGCTCGCTGTTCGTGATCGTGGACCCGATCGCGACGGTGCCGGCCTTTTTGGCGATGACACCGGACGACACGCCGGCCGAACGCATCCGCATGGCGCGGCTGGCGTGCGTCGTGGCGGCGATCGTGCTGCTGGGGTTTGCGGTATTGGGCAAGGCCATCTTTCGGCTGCTGGGCATCACGCTGCCGGCCTTCGAGATGGCCGGCAGCATCGTGCTGCTCTTGATCGCGGTGGATATGCTCCGCGCGCGGCGGTCGGCCGTGCAGGAGACCGCCGAGGAAAAAGACGCCGGCATCGCCAAGGAGGACATCGCGATCACCCCCCTGGCGGTGCCGATGTTGGCCGGGCCCGGGGCCATCACCACGGCGATCCTGCTGCACAACCAGGCCGCGGCGGCCGGGTGGCCGGAGCGGATCGGGCTCTACGCCTGCATCATCGGGGTCTGCGCCCTGAGCTACCTGATCCTGCGCCTCTCGGCGCAAGGGGCGCGCTGGCTGAGCCCGATCGTGATGCGGGTCGCGACCCGGGTGATGGGGTTGTTGTTGGCGGCGGTGGCAATGCAGTTTATGTTGAATGCAGTGCGCGAGTTGAAACGGACTCTATTTTGAAGGCCGGGCTTGCTGCCAGGTAGATCGCGCTCGCATGAAACGCGGGAAACACAATTCCAAGCGCAAGTTCTTTCCGATGCTGGGGCCGCAGTGGCACTTCTCGATCGGCTACCTCGTCCTGGCCATCCTCCTTCTCTGGGTTTGGCGTGAGATGCTCACCCAGTTCACGGTCCACACCATCACCTACAGCGAATTCAAGGATTACCTGGCCCGCCGCGAGGTCGTCTCCTGCGCCGTGCAGGACGACGAGATTGACGGGGAAATCCAGCCCCAGACGCCGCGCGCCGCGCCTGCGGGTAGAGGCACCAACACCGTGGTGGCCCCGCTGGAAAAGTCCTTCGTGTTCCGCACCGTGCGCGTGGACGATCCCAAATTGGTCGAGGATCTCGAGTCGGCCAAGGTCAAATTCAGCGGGGTGCGTCCGGGATTCTTCAGCCAGTTTTTTGTCGCCTGGGTCTTGCCCATCGGACTGATCGTCCTGTTCTGGTCGCTGATCAGCCGGCGGATCGGCGCCGCCGGCGAGTCCATCCTGAGCTTCGGCCAATCCAAGGCGCGGCTGGTGGCCGACAAAGATACCGGCGTGAACTTTCACGACGTCGCCGGGTGCGACGAGGCTAAATACGAGCTGCAAGAGGTCGTGGACTTCCTCAAAAATCCCAACCGCTACAAGGCCCTCGGGGCGAAAATCCCCAAGGGCGTCCTGTTGGTGGGACCGCCCGGCACGGGCAAAACGTTGCTGGCGCGCGCGGTCGCCGGCGAGGCCAAGGTGGCTTTCTTCTCCCTCAGCGGCAGCGATTTCGTCGAGATGTTCGTCGGGGTGGGCGCCGCCCGGGTACGCGACCTGTTCCAAAAGGCCAAGAGCCAGGCCCCCTGCATCATCTTCATCGATGAATTAGACGCCATCGGCCGCCAGCGCGGCGTCCATGTCGGCGCCGTCAACGACGAGCGCGAGCAGACCCTCAACCAATTGTTGGTCGAAATGGACGGGTTCGAAATCAATGCCGGGGTCATTCTGCTGGCCGCGACGAATCGACCGGACGTGCTGGATCGGGCGCTGCTGCGGCCGGGGCGCTTCGACCGCCAGGTGGTCATCGACGCGCCCGACCTGGACGGGCGCGAGGCGATCCTGAAGATTCACACGCGCGGCAAGCCGCTGGCGCCATCCACCGACCTGCGAAAGGTGGCGCAAGGCACCCCCGGCTTCTCCGGCGCCGACCTGGCCAACGCGATGAACGAGGCCGCCCTGCTCGCCGCGCGTCGCCACGCCAGGGAAATCCACCAGCAAGACCTGGAAGCCGCGATCGAGAAGGTCGTGGCCGGCCCGGAGCGGCGGAGCCGGCGGCTCAACGAGGAGGACAAGCGCCGGGTGGCCTGCCACGAGGTCGGCCACGCGCTGATTGCCGCCTACAGCCAGCACGCCGATCCGGTGCACAAGATCAGCATCGTTCCCCGCGGCCGCGCCGCCCTCGGTTACACCCTCCAACTGCCCACCGAAGACCAATTCCTGGTCACCCGCGCCGAACTGATCGATCGCCTCCGGGGATTGCTGGGCGGGCGCGCCGCCGAGGAAATTGTCTTCGGCGAGGTGACGACCGGGGCGGAGAACGATCTCGAGCGCGCCACCGGCCTGGCGCGGCAGATGATCTGCATGTACGGCATGAGCGCGGCCGTCGGCCTGGCCCGCTGCGGCCAGCCGGGGCACGCGATGTTCCTGCCCGGGGCCGACGGTTATTTCCAGCGCGACTGCAGCGAGGAAACGGCGCGAGAGATCGACGAGGAGGTCCGACGGCTCCTGGACCGCTCGTACACGGAAGCCAAAGAAACGCTCGTCAAACACCGCGACCAGCTCGACCTGGTGGCCGGCGAACTGTTGAAGCACGAGACGATGGACGGCGCGACCTTCCGCTCGCTCATCGGGCAAGCGCTGCCGCCGGGGGCGCCTGCTGCGCCCGTTCCCGCCGCACCCGCACCGGTCGCCTCCGGCGGGTAGGCCGGATTCGCCTGAATCCCCACGAACCCGGTAGGCGGCGCTGCCGCGCCGCCGGGCCGAGCGGCAGCTCAGCCCCTACTACGAGTCGGTTCCGGGAGAGCCTCGACGCTTATTAAACGCGCATTGGGCCCCTGAACCGCGGCACCTCCTCGCCCACCCTGTGGCAGCCGACGTCAGTCGGCTCCATTTCTCCGGCGGTCAACAAGTTGGGATTGCACCCGGTGCCGTCATGGAGACCGGTTGCAAGCGCCAGGTAATCGGTGCCCGTGGGATCACCGCCGGTGTTCTGCGGGCCGTTATCGCCGCAGCCGCATTGGTGGCCGGCGGCCGAGGGGACGCAGGCTGAAGCCTGCGGCTACCCGGTCACCGGCTGTCGGACCGACGCGCTCCAACCGCACCCACAGCGATCCGCGCCGACGTGGCAGTCGCCCCTCCCGTCACCGTCACCTTCTCCCGTCATACCACGGCACGCAGGCAGAGCGTTTTCGCAGCGTCCGGCCGCCGGTGAGCACGGTGTGAGCGAGAAAGCGGATGTACTCACCCCGCGAATACAGCCGCATCTTCCGGGCCGACGTAACGAGCGAGTGGCGGTCAAGGATGATCACCCGGCGGTGGGTCTGCCGCGCCAGCCGCTTCAAGCGCTGGCTGAAATCGATTTCCTCCGACGCGAACAGCTCCACGCTGAATCCACCCAACTGGCGGAACGCGGCCGCCTCACAGAAAATGCACGACCCGGCCATCCAACGTCGCGCTCGGCTGATCCCGTTCCAGAACCGCATCAGCACCCGGCCCCAGAACTCGGCTTCGTCCAAGCGAACCGTGGCGCCCCCGCCGATGCACCCACCCGTTTGAATCTTGGCGGCGATGTCACCGAACAGCTCCACGCTCGGATACGAGTCCGCGTCGATGAAGATCAACCAGTCCCCCTCCGCCGCCGCCGCGCCGGTGTTGCGGGCCCGGGAGATTTGGTTGACGGGCTCGGACACGACGCGCGCGCCACCGGTGCGGGCTAAATCGGCCGTGCGATCGCTCGAGTTGTTGTCGCACACGATGATCTCGGTTTCCCAACCCAGGCGCGTGAAGGCCGGCAACGCCGCCTGAATGCTCCGCAGCGAGGCCGCAATCAGTTTCTCTTCGTTGTAGGCCGGAACGACCACCGAGATTTTCACCGGCGCAATTGTGCGCATCTTGACCCGAAACACAATCCCCGGATTTGCGCGTGACGTTCGGGCCCAATTGCCGCACCATCACGGTCCAAGATTATGCGGAACCAGTCTCCCCAAAGACCGTGGGTTGAAAATGGAGCGCGGCTGGATCGAAGACCAGCCGCAGCGCGCCGGCTGAGTGAGACCTGGCGGAAATGCAAGGCGTGCGGCGGCTGGTCGAGGACGACCCAGCCGCGCTCCACATTTTTCAAGCACGCTCTAAGTGTTTGCATCGTCGCCGCCCTTACCCTGTCGCCGCCGCGCCTTTGGGGCCAGGACACCCCCGCTCGCGCCCGCGAGGCCGACCCGTACAACCCCGCTGCCGTGACCGCCGACACGACCCCGCCTCGGCCGTCGGTCATCTACACGCAGTCAAATGCTCCGGCGACATCCGCGCTCGATGACCTGCCACTTCGAGGCAGCGTCTCACAATACGGCATCACCTGGACCTTCGCGCAACCGGCCCGCGTCGGCCAGTTCATCAATGGCGACTGGTACGTCGTCGGCCCCGTAACGATCACCGCGCTCGAGCCGCGGCCGCTTTACGGAAGCGAGATTCCCGCCGGCGAACTGGATCACATGGACCTGGAACGACCCGAAGCCCAACGCGTGCGCAACGGTTTCATGCTCAATCCGCCCGCGCAAATGAAGGTCGCCTACGACAGCGGCGTCCGGAATTGGTTCGACCCGGCGCTGATCCAGAAGCTCCCCGTCGCGATGAAGCCGGGCGATTCGCTGGTCTCGACGATCAGCATGCCCAAGGGCCTGGTGCTCCACGCCCAGTTGCGAAACAAGATCGAGCGCGGCGTCGATGACAGCAGCCCGATCCGCACCGCCGCGGTGCTCACCTGCGTCGCCGCACCCCAGCCGTCCGACGCGTTCCGGCCCGGGTTCTGCGATCGTGCCCAGAAGATTTACCTGGCGCGCCATCTGCAACGCGACCGGCTGCCGGCCCTTGCCGCTCCACCGAGCATTCCTCGAATCGCCCAATACGTCCGCTTCACCCAACGCCCGTGGGTCGGGACCTGCTTCTTCGGGTTCGAGGAACCGGTCGAGAACATGCCGCAGTACGGTTTGGAGTACGGGCGCGTGGTCGGGATTTCGGCTCTGCTGTTGTGCACGGACCTTAAGCCGGAGCAAAAGGAGCCGCTCCTGGTCAACCTGGTTCAAGTCGGGATCGACCTCGGCGGGATGGTGCGGGCCGGCCACCCGGGCTGGACCGGCTTTGGTGGCCACGGGAGCGGGCGCAAGTTGCCGATCGTCTTTGCGGGGCTGCTGTTGGGCGACGATCAACTGGCCCGCATCAACGAGTCATTTCCCAAAGTGAGTTTCGGCGAGGACGAACAGACCGCTTATGGCCCGGGATGGACCGGGGCGAAGGTGGTCTTCGCCGGCCACTCCGGCATCGACACCGCCACCGGGGCGGGCCGGTCGCGCGGCAACGGCTGGGGACCGTACGAGCACCAGCCGCCGTCGCAATGGAAGGCCGGCCAGAATACCAGCGAAAGCTATCGTCGGTGCTGCACGAGCGTCGGGTGGGTCGCGCAGGCCCTGGCCTTGCGGTTGCTGCACGCCGAGGCGGCCTGGCACCATGACCCCTTCTTCGATTACGTGGACCGCTGGATGTTCGAAGCCGACGCGGCATTTGTCAAAACGATCAAGGCCGAAACTGGCCGAGATCACGATCATGACTGGTCACGGCAAGGCCAGGCTTGGGACACATTCGTCAACGTCATGTGGGCAAAATATCGTTCGACGCTGGCGGCGCCGACCAACGGCTGGCAGCAACCGCACGACGACAGCTATTACCGGAACGCGATCGCCCTTATGGAACGCCAACGGTAGGGCCGCGGCCTCCGGTCGCGCCGAAAGTACCCAGGTAGCGGCGCAGCGCGCCAACTTGGTCAAACCCAGCGCGGCAGCGTGCTCGAGTCTGCTTGCTGCGCCTTTTTTTCCTCG
>JAGWYX010000952.1 GCA_018969165.1 Verrucomicrobiota bacterium | reverse complement strand
CTGGTTCAAGCCGCTGACAGCGCCAACTCGACCCAGACCGGTCGAGCCATCACTCGCCGCCCCCTCGTTTTGCCCCGCTCCGGCTGTGCTCCTGGCCGCTGCCACCGCCCCAAGCTCTATCGCCGGCTATTTCACGGCGCTGTGGTGCGACGGCTCCGCTTGACTGCCGGCGCGGTAGTGCGTATTCATAACCGTCCACGTGGTCCGGAACCGAACAACGCTCGAGTCCTTGAACCTTGAAACCTGCTGTCATCAAGTCACGGAAACAGGTACCCAGCGGCGGATGATTGCCCAGTATGGCATCGCGGTTGGGATCGGGCTGCTGCTCTTGGTGATCGGGTGCGCCTACCTGCTGGCGCGCCGGGCGGGCCGGGCGGTGCGGGAGTTTCGTGAGGAACAGCACGAGGATTTCGTCAGCCGCGGAAAGCCATGAGCCGTCGCCCAACGGGTAAGGAGGCTGCGGACAAGCGGACGCTGCACAAGTTCGGGTACGCCCAGCAGTTGTTGCGCGACATGGGTGGGTTCTCGAACTTCGCCATCTCGTTCTCGATCATCTCGATCTTGACCGGCGCGGTGACGTTGTATGGGGTGGGATTGACAGCGGGCGGGCCGGTCGTGATGGGGATCGGGTGGCCGCTGGTGACGTTCTTTGTCCTGTTCGTCGCCGCGGCAATGGCCGAACTGGCGTCGGCCATCCCGACCTCGGGGGCGCTTTACCATTGGGCGGCGCTGCTCGGCGGGCCGAGCTGGGGCTGGTTGACGGCGTGGCTGAACCTGATTGGCCTGGTGGCCGCGATCGCGGGGATCGATTACGGCTGCGCGCAATTCATGGCGCCGCTGCTCGGTCTGCCCGATACCCCGGCCGGCTACTTGATCGTGTTCGGCGTGTTGTTGCTGTCGCACGCGGTGCTCAACCACATCGGCATCCGCGTGGTCGCGTGGCTGAACGATTTCAGCGCGGTGTATCACATGGCCGGGGTGGCGATCGTGGTCGTGGCCTTGGCGTGCTTTGCGCCGAAGCACCCGCTGAGTTTCGTGTTCACCCAGACGTTTTCGACCGTTGCCGACAAGCCCTTCTGGTTTGTGTTCCTGACGGGTCTGCTCCAGGCCCAGTGGACCTACACCGGGTTCGACGCCTCGGCGCACACCATCGAGGAGACGCGCAACGCCCGCGTGACTGCGCCCTGGGGCATCTACCTCTCGGTGGCCGTGTCGGGCCTCTTCGGCTACGTCATGCTGGTCTTCGTGACGCTGGCGGTCAAAGACCTAAATGCGACGGCCGCGGCGATGAACCCCTTCATCTACATTTTCGAGCAGGCACTGGGCAAGACCTTTGGCCATGTCGTGCTGTGGGTGGTGACGCTGGCGATGTGGTTCTGCGGCTTGTCGTGCTTGACCTCGACCTCACGGATGATTTTCGCCTTCTCGCGTGACCAGGGGATGCCGTGGTCGCGGCGCTGGGCCAAAGTCAGTCGGCGCTACCGGACCCCGGCAGCCGCGGTGTGGCTGGCGGCGGGCTTGTCGTTCGCCTTGCCGTGCGTGATCTTCGGGATCGTCGAGCTGCGGCCCAAGCAACTGGATTTTTCCAAACTTTACCCGGCGGTGACCGGCATCAGCACCATCGGGCTCTACCTGTCTTACGGCCTGCCGTTGCTGCTCAAAATGCGCGCGATGCGGCAGGGGGTGTGGAGTCACCGCGCCAATGGCCCGTGGCACCTGGGCACCTGGAGTGTGCCGGTGAATCTGATCGCCATTGGCTGGATCGGGTTCATCACGGTGCTGTTCGTGCTGCCGCCCAACGATCTGACCGGGTGGATTTTTGCGGCCTTGTTGGGCGCGCTCGTGGTCTTTTATTTCGTGGCCGTGCAGGGCCGTTTTCGAGGGCCGGTGCCGCAGGCCAATTCGGCCGCCGAGTTGCTCAAGCTCGAAGCCGAGTTTGAGAAATGAGGCCAGCGCGGCGCGCCTCGCTTACTGACCAGACCCTGGGAGAGAATACAGTTTGTGGCGTCGCTTTTGGCTTCTGGCTAGGCG
>JAGWYX010000059.1 GCA_018969165.1 Verrucomicrobiota bacterium | reverse complement strand
CGGCACTCCGGAGTGAGGTGCGGAGGCTCGAACAGCAGGTTCCCGGTGGCCGGTCCGCGACTGGGCACGTCAGGCGCGGGTTGGCACGTGCCGCCTCCGGCGGGCGGTCTTCAGGAGGTTGCGGACGGCGACGGGCAGGGGGTCAACCGGCCATCGCGCAGTTCGAGACCTCGCTGCATCAGGGCCGCCAGGCTCGCCGCGTGGGTCACGACGATCAGGGTGACGTGTTCCTCGCGGTTGAGTTCGACCAGTAACCGGCCGAGGGCCGTCGCCGAGGTGTGATCCAGCGCGCCCGTGGGTTCGTCGGCCAGGACCAGCTTGGGCTGGTTGATCAAGGCGCGCACGACGGCCACGCGCTGACGTTCGCCGCCCGAGAGCTGACCGGGACGGTGCGTGAGGCGGGCCCCGAGGCCGACGCGTTCGAGCAGGCGCCGCCCGCGCGTTTCCGCGCCATCGCCGAGGTTGGTCTGAGGGCAAGCCAGGGTGGGGACCAAGACGTTTTCCAGGACCGTGCATTGCGGCAGGAGATAATGGGCTTGGAACACGAAACCGATCTGACGACCGCGGACCTCGGCCAACTGGCGGTCGTCCAATCGGCTTAAGTCCCGGCCGTCGAGTTGCACCTGGCCCTCGGTGGGGCGGTCCAGCGTGCCGATGATGTTGAGCAAAGTGCTCTTGCCCGAGCCGGAGGGACCGGTGATGGCGATGGATTCACCGGCGGCAACGCGGAGTGAGATTTGGTCTAGCACCGTGACCGGGGCGGCGCCAGTCTCGTAGCGTTTGCTGACTTCGACCAGCTCGAGGAGTTTTTCGGAGGCTGCAGGCATGAGGTATTAATACCCCATTGGAAGCGGGTCGGCAGGAAAAATCTGCGGTTGAAGAAACATCGCGTGAACCGGACCGCGGTAGGGCCGAGCTGCCGCTCGGCCCGGCGGCGCGTCAGCGCCGCCCTAACCGGTTCATGGTCCCAAGGCACGGTCGAAAGACCGTGGTGGCTCCCCGTGAACCGGGTGGCAGCGGATGTCAGTCTGCTCCATCTGATCGCCAAGGAATTGGAGCCGACTCACGTCGGCTGCTACCGGGCAAGGAAGGACGCCTCCTCTCCCCGGCCCTCTCCTCCGCTGGCAGCGGAGGAGAGCGTGCCCGCAGGACGGGAGAGGAGGGGTTTCGGCTCATGGACCCGTTGCATGCGCCAGCGCCAATCAAGGCGCGCCCTGAACCGCCTCCTGGTCGGGCGGAGGCCTCCGGCCGCGCCGTGCGGGAAGGCACGGCTCCACCCGCACCCAAAAAGGCCGGGGCCGGTGTGGAAGTCCGCCCTCCCGGCGCGGGCCGCTCAGACCTGTCGCTCCAGCATTTCCGCGGCGATCTCGCCATCGGCCACCTTGGTCACCGTCCCGGTCATTCGGATCGAGTAGTCGTCGCGGACTTCAATCGCGAGATTCCCCCCGGGCATGTGGACGGTGATCGCGCCGTCGCAGCGGCCCAGTCGCCGGGCCACCGCCGCGGCGGCGCTGCTGCTGCTGCCCGAGGCCAGGGTGTAACCGGCGCCGCGCTCCCAGATTTCGATCTGAATATTCCGCCGATCCAGCACCTGGAGGAATTGCACGTTGGTCCGGTTTGGAAATAGCGGGTGGACCTCGATCAACGGTCCGAAGGCCCGGGCCAGCTCCGGGGCAACCTCCGTCAGCGGGATCACGCAGTGTGGGTTGCCGACCGTCGCGGCGCAAAAGGAAAAGGCGCGGTCGCCGACCGTGAGGGTTTCTCCCAGCACCTCGCGTCGGCGGCCGGTCACCGGGATTTGGTCGCTCCAGAAGCTGACTTGGCCCATCTCGACCCGCACCGTGCGGCCCTGCTCGAGCACCTGCGCGCGGACCAGCCCGCCCGGCGTCTCGATGGCGAATTCCTGCTCCCGGACCCGGCCCTGGTCCCAAAGGAACCGCGAGAAGATGCGCAAGCCGTTGCCGCTCTTTTCGGCCTCACTGCCGTCCGGGTTGAAGATGCGCAGCGCGAACGGGGCGGATTTCGAGGGCAACGGCCCCAGGAGAATCCCGTCGGAGCCGACGCCGAAATGGCGATGGCAAATCCGCCGGATCGTATCCGGCGTCAACGCCTCGGTTGCCTGTTGTGGATCGAGGACCAAGTAATCGTTGCCCAAGGCGTGGTATTTCCAGAATTTCGTCACCGGGGCGCACGGTAGCAAAGCATCTCGAAAAGACAAGGCCGCCCGTGAAAGCCCGGCATCTAGAGTCCTTGATTCCTGAAACTCGCTGTCATCAAGTCAAGTTTGCGTCTTTGATTCGCGGCTGGCGGAGCGTATCTGAGTTTCTTGCAGTTCGGTGGCGCCACCTAACCGCCCACAATCCCAAAGGGATTGCCTCGGCCAGCCCAGGGTTGGCCGCGGCAGCGGCCTACCCTGGGTTCACCAGCGCAAACCACGGTCAACCCGGAACGGGTTGCAGCCCCGATCCAACGTTGGGGTGGACAGGGAATGGGTGGCCGTTCGCCCAGGGTAGCCTCGCGGACTCGGCAACCCTGGGCTGAACGATTGGAATCGTTGGGATTCGTCCGCTGGCGGCGCCGGCAAGAAATTAAGACGCGCACCTGCCGGCATTTTCCTCCTCAAGGACTCTCTCGGCGAGGCGCGCAGAGAGGAGAGACCGGAAGAATACCAAAATCGTGTGTGCCTCAACCGACCCGGAATGAGGTCCGAGGCTGCGCCTCGTTGGACTTGACTTGCCCGCGCAGAGTTTTCAGGCTCGAAAAATCTGTCCTGCTACGCTTATGGGCGACACGAGCGAATTCTCGCTGGCCATTCGGCTGTTCCTCAAAGCCTATCCTTGGCGGCGCATCGAGCCGGTGCCTTGGGTCCCCCTCGCCAAGCCGTTGAACCAATGCCGGCTGGCCCTGGTGTCCAGTGCCGGTTTCGTGCTGCCGGAGCAGGAGCCGTTCGACGATTCCATCCCCGGCGGCGATGTGAGCTTTCGCGAAATCCCGAGCGACATCGAGGTCGCCCGATTGATCGACACGCACCGTAGCGAATCGTTCGATCACGCCGGGCTGCGCGGGGATCCGAACCTGGCGTTTCCGATCACTCGCATGCGGGAATTGGTGGCGGCCCGGCGTCTCGGGTCAGTCAATCGTCGGCACCTCTCGTTCATGGGTTCGATCACGGCGCCGGGGCGATTGGTGCGCGACACGGCCCCGGCGGCGGCACGGCAGTTGGCGCAGGACGCGGTGGACGTGGCGTTGTTGGTGCCGGTCTGACCGATGTGCAACCAGGCCGTGAGCCTGGTCGCCGCCGAACTCGAGCGCCACGGTATCTCGACTGTGGCCATCCAGCTCCTGCGCGAGGTGGCCGAGAAGGTGCGTCCGCCGCGCGCATTGTCCGTCCCCTTCCGGCACGGTTACCCCTTGGATGTCCCGCACCAATCCGCGCGTCAATTGGCTGTGCTCGAAGCGGCGCTGAGCCTCTTGGAAGATGAGCGCCTCCGGCCACCGGCCCTGGTCGAGTTCCAGCCCCGGTAGCAGTTAACCGCCCGCTAAACCGGCTCTCCATCAACCGCCCCGCGGAGCGCGAGTTGTCTCAACTCGCAGGAGCGCCAGACCGCCTGAAGGCGGGACTACGAACGCCTGGCTTGTCCGGTTCATGGTCCCATTGCGTGCGCATATGCGAATGGGGGCTCTCCATGAACCGTCCCACGGTAGGGCCGAGGTGCCGCTCGGCCAGGCGGCGCGGCAGCGCCGCCCTAGTGCGTTCATGCTCCCACTTCATGCCCGCTCGGCCGATGCCGGATTACTTCAACCAACGCGCCAGATTCTGCGCCACAAACGCATCGTCGTTCAAATGCGGGTAAGCGCGGCACACCCGGTCGATTTCCTCCCGCTGACCGGGGGACAACCGCTCCGTCGGCTCCAGGCAGCGCGTGCTCTCCAAGAGCCCTTGCCGCCGCAGGATCTCGTGAATGCCGGGAAGGCAGCCGTCAAACCCGTGCGCCGCGTCAAACACGGCTGCGTTGGCGTCCGTGATCTGTGACGCCAACGTCAACAGCCGTGCCGGGATTGTACCTTCCCGCCGCGCGCGTCGGCATTCGTCCAACAAGCGAACCGCCGACCGCGTCCAGAACGCCCAGTGCCCGAGCAGCCCACCGACCACCTCGACGCGCACGGGACCGGTTGCGGTCCTCACCTCATGTCGGGTCAGCAGGTCCAGCACGAGGTGGTCGTCATTGCCCGTGTAGAGCGCGACCTCGCCGGCCCGCCCCGACTCGGCCACGGCGCGGATCACGTCCCAGGTCTGGTAACGGTTGAACGGGGCGATCTTGATTGCGACCACGTTTGGGATTTCCACAAAACGCCGCCAGAAACGCAGCGATAACACTCGTCCGCCCGCCGCCGGCTGCAGATAGAATCCCATCAACGGCAGTTCGCTGGCGACGCTCCGACAATGCGCCACCAGCCGGCGGTCGTCCGCCTGTGGGAGCGCACCCAGCGACAGCAGGCCCACGTGGTAGCCCAGCTCGCGCGCCTGGCACGCCTCGCGCGTCGCCTGTCCCGTTGGCCCGCAGATGCCGGCGATCCGCACGGTCTGCCGGCCCGTAACCGCGTCGCAGTCTGACATCGTCTCGGCGGCCAGCGCCAGGACCGGCCGGAGCAATCGATGTCTTGGACTACGGATGGCGAATTGCGTCGTGTGCACGCCGACGGCGATGCCACCGGCGCCGGCGTCGTGGTAATACCGCGTCAAAGCCCGCTGACGTCGAGCGTCCAGTCTGCGCCGCCGATCCAGCGCCAGCGGATGCGCCGGGATCACCCGGCCGCCGCGCAAGGCCTCGAGCACCCACGGCGGCGGCCACGGCCAGTTCTTAGTACTTCCCATCGCGTACCTCGAAATGGGTCGGCTTGTTCCACGTGCATCCGCCAATCTTAACCCAGTGCGCCGTCCAGCGCAGGAGGGTCTCCAAAGGCGTGGGCGGATTTCCGAGCAGCGCGCACGCCCGCGCCGGGTTGCTCAGTTGCGCGGTCGGCGCCTCGATACCGACGCAACGGGGCGCGCGCCCGAGCAGCACGCCAAACTTGTGAGCGATGTTCCGGACCCCCAGAATTGCCGGCGCGGTCAGGTTCAGCATCCGCGGCGGACTGGCCGTCAGGGGCAGCGCCCGCGGGATCATGTCATTGGCGTCGCCCTGCCAGATGCAGTTGAAGTAGCCCGTTGCCAGGTCGATTGGTTGGCCGTCAGAGACCCGCTGCGCGATGTCCAAGAGCACGCCGTAGCGCAATTCCACGGCGTAGTTCAACCGGATCAACGCCACCGGCGTACCGTTCTCACGCGAGTAATGCTCGAAAATCCGTTCCCGCGCCACCGCCGCGTTCGGATACTCGCCCAGCGGCGTCAACGGATCGCTCTCAACCGACCCGCCACTTTTGAGCGGGGCAAGCGGATACACGTTGCCGGTGGATAAGGCCACGATGCGCGCGCGGGGGTAGCGCGTCGCCACCGTCGCGGGCACCAGGGTGTTCACCGCCCACGTCCGCGCCGGGTCATCGGCGGTGCCGAACTTGAGGCCGACCAGGTAGAGGACATTCGCGGCATCCGGCAGCCGAGCCAGGTCCTGGGGTTTGAAGCAATCCGCATGCCGGGTCTGCACGCCGTTCCGTTCGAGCCAATCCCGGGCCCGGGTGTCGGTGAACCGGCTGACGGCGATCACGTCCAGCGGGTGCGACGCGAGTTGCGCGGCGCGACGGATCCGGACCGCGAGGGTCGGTCCCATTTTGCCGCCGGCGCCGAGAATCAGCAGGGGACTGGCCAGGGTTTTGACCGCCTCGATCAACGCCGTCGAGGGTCGCGTGAGCACCTCGTCCAGGGCCGCCTCGGTTTCGATGAGTTCAGGGGGCATGGTATCCGTCGCCAGGACGGATTGGGAATGCGCGGGGCGAATGCCATCGGCCCTTGTCATCTTGGAGCGCGGGTCTGCGACCCGCAGCGGCGGCGGTGCTGACGGGGCCTGGAAATGGTTTCACTCCCAACGACAGGCCGAGCGTGCTGCGGCTCACAGAGCCGCGCTCCGGGCCGGAATACGAATGGCTGGATTGCCCATTCACGGCGTTGACAGGGGAAGGCGATCGCGATTTCATGTGAATACTCGCCCGATAAAAAGCAAAAAGCGGACGACTTCACAAATCTAAAAATGCAACACGCTTCACGGAGACGAACCTTATGAGCCGATCCTTCCCTCGCCGTACCTTTCTGCAAACCGCCGCGACCCTGACCCTCGGCGCGCCGCTGGTCCTTCCGTCGCGCGTCTGGGGAGCCGATCCCGGCCCGAATTCCAGGATCACCCTGGGCTCGATCGGGGTCGGCACGCAGGGGCGCGGTTTGCTGGATGGTTTCCTCCGTCACCGGGTCACGCAGGTGGTGGCGGTGTCGGACGTGGACGCTACCCGGCGCGAGCACAGCCAGAAGACGGTGGAGGATTATTACCGCGCCGTGGGCCAGACGGATTACAAGGGGTGCGCCGCCTACCCGGACTTTCGCGATTTGATCGGGCGCAAAGACATCGACGCGGTGGTGATCGCGGTGCCGGATCACTGGCACGCCCTGGTCGCCGTCGCCGCCGCCGACGCGGGAAAGGACATTTATTGCGAGAAACCGCTGTCGCTGACGATCCATGAAGGCCGCCAGATGGTCAATGCGGCGCGGCGGAACAACCGCGTCTTCCAGACCGGGAGCATGCAGCGGTCGTCCAGCGAGTTTCGCAAGGCCTGCGAACTGGTCCGCAACGGGCGCATCGGCAAGATCAATACCGTCACCGTCGGCGTGGGCGGCCCGTCCCGGTGGTGCGACTTACCGACCGAGGCGATGGAGCCCGGGCTGGACTGGAATTTCTGGCTCGGGCCGGCGCCGATGCGCGGCTACAACTCGATCTTGAGCCCGCGCGGGGTGCACAAACACTTTCCGCTCTGGCGCAATTACCGCGAGTATTCCGGCGGCGGCATGACGGACTGGGGCGCCCACCATTTCGATATCGCCCAATGGGGCCTTGGCATGGACGACAGTGGCCCGGTGGAGATCATCCCGCCCCAGGACCCGAAGGCGACGAGCGGCGTGCGTTACTTCTACGCCAATGGCGTCGAGATGATTCACGACAGCAGCAAGGGGGGCGTCACCTTCGCGGGCGCCGACGGCACGGTCTTTGTCGATCGCGGCAAGTTCAAAGCGACCCCCGAGTCGGTGGCGGCGCAGCCAATCGGCCCGAACGAAATCCACCTCTACAAGAGCAATAATCACCTGACGAACTTCCTGGATTGCGTCCGCAGCCGGCAGCGGCCGATTTGCGATGTCGAGATCGGGTGCCGCTCCGTGACGGTATGTCACCTGGGCAACCTGGCGTATTGGTATCATCGCCGGCTGAAGTGGGACCCGGCCAAGGAACAGTTCATCGGCGATGCCGAGGCGAACACCTGGCTGGATCGCCCCAAGCGAGCGCCGTGGCATTTGGCGTAGGTTGACGCTTGTTTTTCAAAGCAAGGCGCCTCCTCTCCCGCCCTGCGGGCACCCTCTCCTCCGCTGCCAGCGCAGGAGAGGGCCGGGGAGAGGAGGCCTCCATCCCCGCCCGGTAGCAGCCGACGTGAGTCGGCTCCAATTCGTTGGCGAGCAAATGGAGCGGACTGACGTCCGCTGCCACCCGGTTCATGGGGTGTGCTGCTGCGCGGTCGCGCGGCGGCCAAGGCATGCCTCCGGGGTCGGTCATGGCGCGGTGGAACGCGGCGGGCACCAGCGCCAGGCCGAGCACCGGGGCGATCTCATTCATGGACGCGGATGAGCGTTTTGACGGCGCGATTGCCGGTGGTCAGTTGCTGGAACAGGGTCGGCAACTGGCTTAGCGGCCATTCGCCATCAATAAAGTCGTTTGCGCCCACAATCCCGGTCTCGATCAGTTCCAAAGCGCGCCGCACGGTGCGCGGGGTGTGATGGAAACTGGCCCGCAAGGTCAAGTTCGAGTAATGAATCAGGGACGTGTCCAGCCGAACACTGGTCCCGGCGGGGCAACCACCGAAGAAATTCACGCTGCCGCCCTTGCGCACCAACTGGACGGCCGCCTCCCACACGGCCGGTTGACCGACGGCCTCGACCACGGCGTCGAAGGGAGACGGTGCCGTAGCCCGAATCGCGGCAACCAGGTCGGAGGCAGCGGTGATGTCGATGGCCGGTTCGGCACCCAGTTTGCGCGCCGTTTGCAGGCGTGCCGGACCGCGTCCGGCGACAGTGACGGCGCAGCCCAAGTGCCGGGCCAGCGCGATGAACATCAGGCCGATGGGACCCGCGCCAATGACCAACACCCGCTGGCCAGCCTCGAGTTCGGAGTCCTCGACGCCTTGCACGACGCAGGCCAGCGGCTCGATCAGCGCCGCGTCGCGGAACGAGGTCGTCGGCTTGAGTCGCAGCAGGTTCTTTTGCACCAGCCGGGCCGGCACGATGATTGACTCGGCATAGGCCCCGTTCAGAAAAAGCAAGTCGTCACAGAGGCTCTCCTGGCCGTTCCGGCAGTAAAAGCAGGCCCCGCACGGCGCCGAGTTGGCCACGCCCACCCGGTCGCCGACGCGCCAATTCGTCAGGTCGGGTGCGACCTCGCTGAGCGTGCCGGCCAGTTCGTGGCCGAACACGGCCGGGGGCACGATCATTTTCGCGTGATACCCGCGCTTGAACACCTTCAGATCCGTCCCGCAGGTCAACGCCGCCTCGATGCGAATGCGGACTTCGCCCGGGCGTAGCGCGGGCGGCGTCACCTCTTCGATGCGGATAAGTTCCTTGCCGTGGAGGACCGCTGCTTTCACGGGGCGAAGATTAGGTCGATTCACGGTCCGGGTTCAATGCGTTTCCGACGCGGCGTCCGCGACCGGTGCCCGACCGGACCTCACGCCGCCTGCCCGCCACGATAGACCCGTGGCACGCGGTAAGTGATGTTGGTGAGGATTTCCCAGGGAACGGTCCCGCACCGCTCGGCCAGCTCGCCGGCGGTGATCTCGTCATCGCCCTGGCGTCCCAGGAGCACCGCCTCCTCGCCGACCATCGCGCCCGAGGCGCGCGGCAGGGCGACGAGGGTTTGGTCCATCGTAACCCGACCCAGCACGCGGCAGCGCTGCCCGCGGATCAGGACCTCGGCGCGGTTGCTGCCCGCCCGCGGGTAACCGTCGCCGTACCCCGCGGTGAGCGTGGCCACGCGCATGAGGCGGGGCGTGACGAACGTTCCGCCGTAGCTCAACGGGGTGCCGCGCTGAACTTCCTTGATCAAGCTCACGCGACAATGCAGCGACAACGCCGGGCGCACTTGCCGGTCCAAGGGCGAGGATCGGGCGCGCCGGCCAGGCGGCGCGATCCCATAGACCAGCAGCCCCGGCCGGACCAGGTTGTAGGTCGTCTCCGGCTCGTGCAACAGGGCCGCACTGTTGTTCGCGTGGATGTGGGGAACGCGGATTCCTTCGCCTGCCAGTCGGGCGAGCAGCCGCCGGAAGCGGCGGCTCTGGAGTCGAGTAAACCGGGAGTCGTCCTCGGCGGAGGCGAAGTGGGTGTAAAGCCCATCCAGTCTGAGGCCAGGGAAGCGGTCAATCAGCCCGATTAGTTCGAGGGCGCGTTCGGCGGGGACGCCCAACCGTCCCATGCCGGTGTCCACCTTGAGGTGGACCCGCACGGTCTTGCCGGCTTGTTGGGCGGCGGCGGCAAAGCGCCTGACTTCGCCCTCGCTCGAAAGGGTCGGCATGACCCCGTCGCGCACGGCGGTCTCGACCTCGTCGGGCAGGCAGGCGCCCAGCATGAGGATGGGCCAGCCCTGACCGACGATGCGGATCGCCCGGGCTTCCTGCAGGTTGGCGACGCCGAACAGGTCGGAGCCACTCTGCATCAGCAGGGCGGCGATTTGCCGAAGCCCATGACCGTAAGCGTCGGCCTTGACCACCGTCAGGATTTTCACTCCAGGCCCGACGCGATGCCGCAACCACGCCAGGTTTTCGCGCAGGGCGTTCAGGTCCACCTCGGCCCAGCAGCGGTAGGAGTGCTTCATCGGTTCGTGGCTGGCGCCGAGCGAGGCTGACCGGCATCCTCGGTCGGCGCGGTAAGCCCGACCAGCCGTGGGGGCGGTGCCTGCGCGAAGGCGGCTTGCCGGAGACACAGCGGTTGGAGACAGTCGCCGCTGACAAAGTCCGTTCTGCCCTCCGCCAGACGCCCCAGGACGGCCGCGTCGGGAAAAAACTGGCGGGCACCCGGCAGCCTCGCGTCCAGCTCGGGGCCGATCAGGACCTCGCCCTGGTCGGCGCGGGCTTGGACGACCGGGCGACGGACCAGTTGGAGCGGTTCGACCAGTCGCGCGCCCGAGGCCGCCAGCTCGTAGGCGGCGAGGTGGAACTCGTCGCGTTGCGCCGCGATGGCGATGGCGACGCGGCCGCGGCAGCCGGCGGCCAGCGCCTGGGCGGCGAGGCATTCCGCGCTGCTGAGGCCAAGCAGGCGAACGGTTCGGGCTAGCTGCCAGCCTTGGGCGATGGCGATGGCGGCGCGGATGCCGGTGTACGAGCCTGGGCCAAGACCCACGGCCAGCACCTCGATCTGCTCCGGTTGCAGCCGCGCCGCGCGCAAGGCCTCCTGGATCAGCGCCAGGGGAGTCCGCC
>JAGWYX010000951.1 GCA_018969165.1 Verrucomicrobiota bacterium | reverse complement strand
TGGAACAGCAGATGGCTCAGGAACGGGGTGGGCAAGCGCCCGGCGCTCGAGTAAAGCATGACCATGGCCAAGGACAACGTGGTCGCCGCCGTGGACAAGCGCGACCAGTAAGTCAGGGGGCGGCGCGCCGCCGCGCGCAGTTCGCGCCGAACGATGGGCAAGCAGATCATGCAGTTGGGCCGCGCGTCGGCTGGCCCCGCGGGGATCGATTCCCCTTAGCGGCTGAGGCCCCGCGCGCTGCCGCGAGCGAAGTCGATCAGGTGCCGCAGCTCGGGCGAGGCGGGTAGCTCGGTCTCGATCCGCTCGAGCGCATTGGCGGTTGTCAGTCCGTCGCGGAACAGCAGACGGTAGGCCTGCTTCAGAGCCGCCTGAACCGCCTCCGCCAGGCCCTGACGTTCGAGTCCAATCTTGTTGATCGTGCGCGTCTCGGCGGGATTGCCGTCGGCGAGCATGTACGGCGGCACGTCCTGCACGACCTTGGAACAGCCTCCGACAAAGGCCAGCGACCCAATCCGACAGAACTGGTGTACCGCCGCCAGCCCGCCGATGACGGCGCGGTCCTCGACCACGACGTGGCCGCCGAGCGTGCCAAGGTTCGAGATGATGACGTGATCGCCGACGGTGACATTGTGGGCCAGGTGACACCCGGCCAGGAAATGGTTGTGCGACCCCACGCGCGTGGTTTCGCCGTCGCCCGTGGCGCTGTTCACCGTCACGTATTCGCGAAAGGAGTTGTGATCGCCGATCTCGGTGCGCGTGAGGCCGCCGGCCCATTTGAGGTCCTGGGTTTTCAGACCGAGACTGGCGAAGGGAAAAACCTCGTTGGCGCGACCGAGCACGGTATGGCCGTCGATGACGACATGGGCGTGCAGCCGGCAATCGGCGCCCAGCACCACGTGCTCGCCAACAATGCAGTAAGGGCCAATCTCGCAGTTGGCCCCGAGCTGCGCGCCGGCGTGGATGATCGCGGTCGGGTGAATCATGGGAACACCCGGCCTGGCCGTCGTCGCGGCGCGTTGCCGGCGCAGTCCACGGGAGGCTTCTCGCGGTTGAGCGGCGCCGCGATCATCGGTCGCTGAGCACGAAGGCGACCTCTGCTTCGCTGACCACTTCGCCTTCGACCGAGCAGGTGCCTTTGGCCTTGCCCAACTTGGGCCGGGCTTTGGTCATCTCGACCTCGATGACCAGCACGTCGCCGGGCCGCACAGGTTTGCGCCATTTGACGTTCTCGGCCGACATGAAATAGGCCAGCTTGCCCATGTTCTCGGCCTGGCGCAGCATCAGGATGCCCGCCACCTGGGCAATGGCCTCCAGTTGCAGCACCCCCGGCATGATGGGGTGGTTGGGAAAGTGCCCGACGAAATACGGTTCGTTAATGCTCACGTGCTTGATGCCGGTGATCCGGTTGCCCTGGATATTGACCACCTTGTCCACCATCAGAAAGGGGTACCGGTGCGGCAGAATCTTCATGATCTGCATGGTGTCCAGCACGTCGCCGTCGCCGACCGTGAACGGCTCGACGGGTGTCTGGGCAGTCGGGGTCGGCTTCGGTGCCGAGGCCGGCGGACCAAAGGTCTGGGCGGCCACCAGCGGCCGGCGCGCCTGGGCAACGAGCTGCCGGGCCAATTCGCAGTTGGCCGCATGGCTGGGTTTGATGGCCATCACGTGTCCGCATAACGGCCGGCCCAGGAGCGAGAGGTCGCCCAGGACATCGAGAATTTTGTGACGGACAAACTCGTCCGGAAAACGCAGCGGCTCGGTCGTCAGGACCGCGTCGTCGCGGATCACCACGGCGTTCTCGAGGCTGCCGCCCTTGATCAGCCCGTGCTTGATCAGCGCCTCGATCTCCTCGAAGAAACAAAAGGTCCGGGCCGGGGCCAGCTCGTGCAGCCAGGCCTCCGGCGTCAGCTCGACGCTGTAAAACTGGGTGAACCGGCCCTGGCGGTCGGCGCTGGTGCACGAAATCTTCAAGCGATCGTGCGGGAACACGGATAAAACGGCGTCCCCGATCGTAATCTCCAGGGGCGCGGTCACGCAGTACG
>JAGWYX010000058.1 GCA_018969165.1 Verrucomicrobiota bacterium | reverse complement strand
TTGGCGAGGACATCGCGGTGGCGGCGATGAAGATGGGCGCCCACGATTACCTGATGAAAGGCAACCTGGCCCGGCTGGTGCCGGCGGTCGAGCGCGAGCTGCGCGAGGCGGCCGAACGCGCCGCCCGCCGGCAGGCCGAACAGGATTTGCGCGACAGCGAATTGCGCTACCGCCTGGTCTGGGAGACGGCCACCGACGCGGTCATCCTCATCGATACGGACAGCCACATCCATTACGCCAACCCGGCCGTCAAAGACATCTTCGGCTATACCGCCGAAGAATTTGTGGGCCAGAACCTCAGTTGCGTCATCCCGGAGAAGCTGCGCCCGGCGCACCGCCAGGCCCTGGCCCGCTACCTGGCCACCGGCGCCAGAAAGTTGAACTGGCGGGCGACCGAAATGACCGCGCTCCATCGGGACGGGCGCGAAATCCCCGTCGAGATCGCTTTCCGCGACATGGAACTCAAGGGCCAACGCTGGTTCGTCGGTTTCGTGCGCGATATCACCGAGCGCAAACGGGCCAAGCGTGAATTGGAGGAAAACGAGGAACAGTTCCGCGTGGCGCGGGAAATCCAGCAACGGCTCTTCCCCAAACAACCGCCGGCCCTGGACGGGTTTGACCTGGCCGGCGCCTCGTATCCGGCCGAGGCGACCGGCGGCGATTACTTCGATTACCTACCGATGCTCAAGGGCTGTCTTGGGCTGGTGGTGGGCGACGTGACCGGTCACGGGATTGGCCCGGCCTTGTTGATGGCCGAGACCCGTGCCTACCTGCGCATCCTGGCCCGCAACCGCGAGGATGTCGGCGAAATCCTCACGCGCGCCAACCGGATTCTGGCCGAGGACGTCGATTACGAGCGCTTCGTCACGGTGTTTCTGGCCAAGCTCGATCCGCAGACCCGCACGCTGTCCTACGCCAGCGCGGGGCACGCCACCGGTTACCTGCTGGACGCCGCCGGCACGGTCAAGGCGCGATTACAGCGCACCGGCGTGCCCCTGGGCGTGCAGCGGCAGGCCCAATACTCCTCCATGCCCCCGCAGGCGCTCGAGCCCGGCGACGTGTTGCTGTGCCTGACCGATGGCCTCGAGGAGGCCATGTCGCCCGACAACCGCTTTTTCGGGAGCGAACAACTCCTGGCGGTGGCTCGGGCCAACCTGGGCAAACCGGCGTGCCAGCTCGTCGAGGTGCTGTATGCCGCCGTGCGCCAGTTCTCACGCAATGCCGCGCAACTGGACGACATCACCGTCATGGTGGCCAAGGCCCTCCCGGCCGCGGCGGGCGTGGAGAGCGAAAAGGGTTGAATCCGTTCCCGGGCGCCGTAGGATGCCCCAGTGCGCCGGTGGGAGCGGCGCCCGGTGACGGGGCGTAGCGTAGCTTGGTAGCGCGTCTGAATGGGGTTCAGAAGGTCGTGAGTTCAAATCTCACCGCCCCGACCACTTTTCCTCAGGAAATCGAGAAGAGGCTTGAAATCCTAGCGGAATCCTAACGCAATCCGGGCCATGACGCTTAGAAATGTTCGCCATTGGCCCGTGGAGGTTAAAGCCGGTTCGGTCATGGAAGGCTTGCCCCGGAGCAAGAACAACGCGCGGCAGACGCTGGGAGCGTTCTTGAAGTTCGCGCGGGAGCGGGGCTGGCTGCCGCGGGACCATGAGGGGATCGCGCTGGTGCCGAAGTTCAAGGCGCAAACAGGGGCCATCGAGATCTTCGCACCGTGGGAACTGGTGCAATACCTGAACCACGTGCGGGAGGAGTTGGTGCCGTTCGTGGCGATTGGGGCCTTTGCTGGTCTGCGGCACGCGGAGATCGGGCGGTTGGACTGGCGAGAGGTCCGGCTGGCGGATCGGTTCATCGAGGTGACGGCGGAGAAAGCGAAGACGGCCAGCCGGCGGTTGGTGCCGATCACGGACAACCTGGTCAAGTGGCTCACGCCGCACGCGCAGAAGGCCGGTCGGGTGGTGCCGTTCGAGAACGTGAACAAGCAGATCGCCTGGCTGGTGCGAGACACGAACCGGGCACTGAAGGCTGAAGGGAAAGCGGCCGGCCGGGACCCGGAGAAAGCGCCAAAGCTGGAATGGAAGAAGAACGCGCTGCGGCATTCGTTCATCAGCTACCGGCTGGCGGAGGTGCAGAGCGCGGCGCAAGTGGCGCTGGAGGCCGGCAACAGTCCGCGGATGATCTTTCAGCATTACCGGGAGTTGGTGCGGCCGAAAGAGGCCAAGAGCTGGTTCTCGATCACGCCGGGCGAGGACGGGAAGATTCTGTATGTCCTGGCCGATGGCCAACAGAAGGAGGGGCAGGGTATCGCGGGCGCCGCTGACTCGGAGCGACCGGCGCTGGACCGGTCCGCTGTTGCCTCGCCCTGATCGTGAGCAGCGAATCTGACGAAGCCGCCCAGGCCTGATGCGCCGCCTGTCCGGAGTTAATCGCCGAAGGGATTGATTACCGGAACTTCTGGGAAGTCCTTGGTGTTCCTGGTGACGACGGTCAGCCCGTGGCTCAAGGCAATCGCGGCGATCTGAGTGTCCGGGTAGCTGCGCGGTCTCAGTTTCAGCGCCGGTCGCGAGACGTATTCGCCCCACACCCTGGCTGCCCGCTCGTCAAACGGCAGGATTCGGTGCGGCGCTTCCATCACCAGGGCGTCAAGCTCGGCCAAAAGTCGAGCGCGTTTCTCCTTGGGCGCGTTGTGGGCGCCTTGGTAACGTTCGGCCAGAGCGACGGCCGGCACCGCGCTCGCCGACTCGTGGGCCTGCAACCAATTAAGGACTTTGGGATGAGGCCGCTTCTTGCCCGCTTCGCTCAGGACGTTGGTGTCGAGAAGGAACCTCACGGCTGACGGACCTTGCGGCTATCGCGAGGTGCGGCAGGGATGCGACCCAATCGCCGCAGCCAATCCAGCCCGCTTTTCGATTTGGACGCGGACGAGATTTTAACGAGACGGATCGAGTCTCCGTCTTCCTGCCAGTCGAGCAGGGTGCCGGGCTTGATCCCGAACCGCTGGCACAGTTTCTTGGGCACCAGGGCGCGCCCCTTCATGGTCACAACGCTTGTCACGCCCGGAATCTCCGACTTTGCGGCCGAGCTTTCAAGCACAAGGTGGCTTCTGGCCGTTTGCGGGGTGCAGGACAAAATCGTTACCTGCGCTCGGTGATTTTCAGGCCGCCGTTGGGAGTGGTTTGCGATATTGTTCCCAGAACAGGCCGAATTGGCGATTTTCCAGGAGGCAGCGAATGTCTAGCACGTTTTGCGCGCCCGGCACTCCCCAGAACATCCCCGACTGCTTGAGCCTGAGGCCGATGACGGTTTTACAGCCGGCTTCAATGACGCCGGAGCCGATAAACAGGCCGCGCGCCTGATACTCGGCATAGCGCATCTTGTTGGTGTTGCTTTCGAAGTATTCGATCTGTTTGAGGGCCGCGGCTCTGCGCTGGCCACGGCGCGGCAGCGCCTGGCGCGCCTGGCGCAAAACGATCTCCACGCCGTCCGGCTGCTCCTTGAGCACCTTGGCCCATTGTTCCCACTGGGTTTTGGAGCGGTCGGTGTTTTCGCCAAAGAGCCCTTGGGCCAGTCCCTCCAAGTGCTCGGCGGCGTGAAAGAAATCCAGGATGAGGACGGCCATCGGGAAGTTCACGCGCGCCAGTTCCCACACCCAAGCGGCCCCGTCGCCCAGAAAAACGACTAGCTTGGCCCGCGCCAATCCACGCTGGATGGCTTCGGCGCGCAGCAACGCGCCAAACTCGGCCGCCGGTGCCAACGTGGCCACATAGGAAGTGCTCTGCGGATCCCGTAGCGGTTTGCCCTCCTCATCCTGCTGGGTCTGGGTGAAGACACAGCCCAGTTTCACCTCTCGGGTTTTGGCGGATTGATCGGGTTGCTTGCCCTGGCGTCCCTCCGTATCCTCCGGGCGCACGGGAATACCGGTTCCGTCACCCTCGACATAGAACACCTGGCCGGCCGGCACAGGGCTCACTTCGGCGGCGGGCCGCGGCCACTGGGCCATTTGCGGTCCCAGCCGGTTGACCATTCGCTGAATGCGTCGCCCCGGGACGCTCAAGCCGCTGTACTCGTTGAGACTCGCCGCCGCGGCCTCATAATGTTCCACCGCTCCCGCCCGGCACATTAGCCGCGCCAACGCGGGCGTGCATCCCTCCACAATCCCCAGCGCCTCGTCCAACGGAGCGCGTCCGCCACCTTGGCCGTCGGCGTAATAATTCCGGCGCAAAATCACTTCTCCAAAGAGACTGCCCACCTGGTTGGGACGAGCCGCGTAGCACTTTTCCCCGGGACGCGCCTGATCTGCCTCCACTCGCCAATGGGCATCGTTGAGCAGATCTTCCAGCGCCCGCCGGCCATCCCGCAGGAGAGCCTCGCGAATGCCCAACTCCAGCCATTGCGGCGGCACAGTCCCCTCGACGGCCAAGCGCGCCTTGGCTAGGGCGACGAAGGCTTGGATTTCGGAGGCTGTTTCCTGGCCAACGGCCGCCTGGAGTTTTTTTTGGCATCGGGAGTCTTCTGAGTCTGGCGGCTGTGCTGGACGGTCAACTCGATGCATTCTTGAGCCAGTTGCTCAAACTGCCGGCGGCCCTCCACCGCTTGGCGCAAGTGCTCGGCGCGCGGGCCGGCGACCCGTTCCGAGTGGTTTTTGCCATCCTGCCAGACCTGATACTTGTAATAGGGCCCCAGCGGATGCTGCGGGTCGGCGCCGGGACGGTACTCCGCTTTGAGGGAGCCGTACTCCATGCGGTCGATGTGGGCCATTTTTTGGAAGATCACTTGGCGTTGTTCGAGAAATTTGCTCATGAGCGAAATACTGTCTAGCTGCTAGACATCTTCAAGCAAAAAAACACCATAAATGAAGAAAAGTAACTTTTTTGTCCTGCACCCCCGTTTGCGATGCCGAAATGGGCCGGAGGCGTGAGCGTGGACTGGCACGACGGAGGGGAGGAGACAAGTTGTCTCCGAGACAGCCAGTCGCGTAGGCAGGCTGGGGCGGCTGGGGTAAGAAGGGAGCCGACGATGAAAGCAGCGGGAGCAAAGAACGATAACGACCAGGTGAGGGCGCCGGCGCGACGGGGCGCGGTGTGGATCCGATCGATGGGAGAATCGAGCTCGGTGGTGCCACGAATCCTGTCAAGAATTTTTTCACAGAATTTGGAGGGCGAATTTGTCCTCTGTTGTCCTCTCGTGTCCTCTGGATGCGCGTTGGTGCGTGATGGGTTTTCGGGGGTGAGAAGAGGTGTGCCAGAGCGGGGTTATAAGTGGGAAACCGGCGCGAACCAGGTTGCAACGATGCAACCGCCGGCGGTGAAAGGGAAATGAACGATGGAAGCTGAAGCGAACATGAAGGCGGTCGGGACCGGGGCGGGGTTCTCGGTGTGCGAGCGGTACTTGACGAAGGACGAGGTGGCGGCGTTGCTGCAGGTGTCGCGGCGGACAGTGGACAACCTGATGCGGCGGGGTTGGCTGGTCTATCACAAGATCGGGCGGACAGTGCGGTTCCGCAAAGACGACATCGACCAGCACTTGAACGCGACGGCCCGAGTCTGCCGCAGTGGAGACCCGCGATGAAAGCGAGCGTGATCGAGGAGCCTGCTGCGGCCGACATGGGTGCTGGTGTTTCTCCCCACCTCTGGGGAAACCCGCTAAGAAACGCTACCCGAGACGCCAAGGGGGTGGTGGGGGCGTTGGAGCCTGGGCAAACCGGAGCGGCACGAAGCGAGCGCGCGGGCCTGCTGGGGGCGAGGTGTTCGCGGAGTCCGGCTGTCGGTCGGGGCGGGCGCGTGGCACGGCGAGGGTGAGCGTCGCCTGGCTGGTCGAGGCAATGGTTTGCGACGGTCAGCCGCCCGCGCTGCTCGAGTATTTGCCAGGATCAATAGTTCAGATTATGAATCATTCATGTCTGCAATAAATCCACCGGCCCCCGCGGCCCCCGCGCACGCCCCCCTCCCGCTCCACCGCCGGCTCCGGTGGTGGCTGCCGGTGATCCTCGCCGCCGCCGCCGCGGGCAACGTGTACCGCCTCCGGGCCGCGGCGGACCTGGACACCATGACGCGGAACTTCCGCATCATGCTGACGCTGGTGGGGGCGGCGGGGTTGCTGCTGGTCTGGTGGTTGTTCCTGACGCGATTGCGCTGGCGCGCGCGGCTGGCCGGGCTGGGACTGGTCATCGTCTGCGGCGTTGGGGCAAAGGGGTTGGTCCGGATCGACGGTTCGGCGGACGGTGGCGGCCGGCCGCGGATGGTTTGGCGGTGGACCCCACGGCGGAGCGGGGAGGTTGGCAGGCTGACCCAAACGGCGGCGGCCAATCCGCGCGCCGCCATCGTGGCCGCGTCCGATTATCCCGGCTACCTGGGCCGGGACCGTTCCGGTGTGGTGACCGGTGTTGACCTGGAACCGGACTGGCGAGCGCATCCGCCCCGGGAACTCTGGCGGCACCCGATCGGTCTGGGCTGGTCGGGGTTTGCGGTGGCCGGGTCCCGCGCGATCACCCAGGAGCAGCGGGGCGGAGACGAACTGGTGGTTTGCTATGATCTGGCCAGCGGGCGCCAGGTTTGGGCGCACGCGCACCCGGTCCGCTTCAGCGAGCCGATGGGCGGGGACGGTCCGCGGGCCACGCCAACGATCGATCAGGGGCGGGTCTATGCGGTCGGCGCGACAGGGATTCTCGATGTCATGGAGGCGGCGACGGGCCGTTTGCTCTGGACGCGGGACGTATTGAAGGAAGCCGGCCTGCCGAACACGTATTTTGGCAAGAGTTCTTCGCCGCTGGTGGTGGATGACCTGGTGGTGGTCACCGGGGGAATGGCCAAGCGGTCCACGCTGCTGGCGTTTCATGCCGCGGACGGCGCGCCGGCCTGGCGGGCGGGGCACGACGAGGCGAGCTTCACGTCGCCGATGCTGGTCACCTTGGCGGGCCGGCGGCAGATCCTCACGGTGAATGCGGCGACGGTGACGGGGCAGGATCCCCGGGACGGCCGCCTCCTCTGGGAATATGACTGGGGCAACAACCAGTGGCCCAAGTGCGCCCAGCCCGTGCTGCTGGCGGGGGATCGCCTGCTGCTATCGGCCAGTTTCAATGCCGGTTGCGTGCTGTTGCAGGTGAAACGCGACGCCGATGGGCGATTCACCGTGGCTGAACGTTGGAAGAATCGGCATCTGAAATCCGAGTTCTCCAACCTGGTAGCCGACGGTGGCTACGTTTACGGCCTGGACGACGGTATTTTGGCCTGTGTGGATCTCGCCACCGGCCAACGCAAGTGGAAGGACGGGCGCTACGGCCACGGCCAGGTTTTGCGGGTGGAGGATTTCTTGCTGGTGCAAGCCGAGCCGGGCACGGTGGCGTTGGTGACGGCGACGCCCGCCGGCTACCACGAAGTGGCGCGGCTCAACGCGCTCAGCACCAAGACCTGGAACACGCCGGCCCTGGCGGGGAATTTGCTCCTGGTTCGCAACGATCAGGAAGCGGTCTGTTACCGGCTGCCGACCCGTGCGGCCGGAGGGCCCGCCGCGTCGGCGGCGAGTGGCGTCCGCTAGATTCCTTGAACCGTGAAACATGCGGTAATCAGGTCGAGTTTTGGCGTCCTTTCGGTCGTCTGGGGTTTCCGCCTCAAGGACTCTCTCCGCCGAGCGCGCACAGAGCAGATACCGGAAGCACACAAAAAACCGCGCGTATCCCGAGAGACCGGGAATGAGGTCTGGGAGCGTGTTTGAAAAACGCGGAGCGCGGCTGGGTCGTTCTCGACCAGCCGCAGCACGCCTGGCGTTTCCGGAACGTTTTACTCCGCCGCCGCGCTGCGGCTGGTCTTCGACACAGCCGCGCTCCGTTTTGAAAACACGGTCTGAGGCGCGCCTGGCTGGTGTCGTGTCTCAGAACTCGGTTGACCACGGCGCGAGCAATCGAAAGCGGCAGAAGAGTGCCGCACTCCAGGACGCTTCGCGAGTTCGAGCGTTTTGGCTGGCGCGCCGGCGGCTTGGTCATCGCGGACGAGGCCGGGCCGCGGCCCGGCGCGCGCGCGCGCGCGCTTGCGAAGCCGCGACTTGTTCCGGGGTGGCCGGTTGCGGCCACACCCAGTCGCGGCCGTTGATCCAGGTTGGTGTTGCCATCGGCTGGGTCGGCGTGGGATCGCCGCCGTCGTCCTGACCGTTGTCCCCAATTGAATATAACAGGAACGTGCCGTCGGGTCGGAGGCGATAGCGCAGCGGTCGGCCGTCCATGCAATCGCGCGGCACGGTCGGCAGGAATTCAGGGACCAGTTGGTCCAGCGTCGCCGGCCACGCGCCATGCTGCCGGCGGTAACGTTCGAGAGCGATCGCGGCGACAACCATCTGGCGCTCGGTTTCGACCCGCAGGATCTTCCTGAAGTAACCGAGGAACATATTTTCCGGGTCGCGCTGAGAGAAGGCGCGTGGCAGGACATAGAACGGGCGTCGCGGGCATTCGTGGTCGAGCGTGGACTTTTCGGTGGCCGTCCACTGCCGGAGCTGGCGGAACGAGGCACCGGCGGATACGCGTCGCGCGTCCTGGACGGCGCACTGGCAGACCTGGTCGTACCAACGCTGCTCCTGGTAGGACCAACTCCATTTCCAGAGCCGGTAGAAAACCGGGGCCGCCAAGGCGTTGGCCGGGTCCTCGACCAGGTTTTGCAGGAACGAATCCAGCGTGAGCCGAATCCCGGGCGAGCCACCGCCCGTGCTGGTGAGCTTGTCAAATTCAGTCCGCGAATCCCGGGCGCGACTGACGGCCTGACGGCCGACGGCTCGTTCCATGGCCAGGCTGGGGGCGAGGGCATCGGTAAGCGAGAACGACTGCCAGACTTTCTGCAACTCCGCCAACTGGCGGTCGGACCAGCCGGGGTACTCGAGCGCCTCCCAGACCGTTTCGACAGCGATGGCCGTGATCGCCGCGCGGACCAGTTGGCAGATCAGGAACGGCTCGCCGCGCCACACCTTTGGGAACCGCGCCAGCGCCAGCAAAGGGATCCAGGCCTGGTCCGGCTGGCGCTGGTGCAGGAGCAGGATGGTGGTCGCACTAAGGTCCAGCGCCGCGCCTTTGAATTCGGCCAGATGCGGCAAGAGGCACGCCGCGCCCTGGTTGTAGGGGAGATCGACCTGCACGATCGGGTTGGTCAACGCGTCACAAATCTGGGCCAGGCGCGGGCCGTTGACCGCGAGGTCGTGCTCGAGCATCGGCCAAAGGTTGCTCGCTTTCTCGCTCAGCAGGGTTGGTTGGTTCCAGGCCACGAGCGCCCGGTTCGGCGCGATCATCCGCATCACCGGCGGCGCGTGGTCCCAGAGAGACGGGAGCTGGTTGGCGGCTGAGATCAGTCTGAAGGCGCCGTTGCTTCCCGGGAGCGCGACCGGGATCAGCTCGGCGATGTCGAGTTTCTCGCCCTGCGCCCGCAACCGGCGCTCATAGGCGGCCAGGCCGTGTTCTTTGATGGCGCGGGGTGCGTAAAACAACGTCACCAACGCCAGACCGATGCCGACGGCCAGCAGTAGTTTGCGTGATTCCCTCACGTTTTCGTTAGACCGCGCCGGCGGCCATCGCTCACGCTGTCGTTTGTTCCGCCGGCGGCGCGACCGGAGGCCGCCGCCCTACCGGGTTGGGTGACGCGGCCGCGCCGCCAGGCCGAGCCGAAGCTCGGCCCTGCCCCAGGGCGGTTTACACGGCGGCCACCTGCCAGCCCTCGCGATAATGCCGGCGCAGGTAGCGCTCGGCTTGCGGCGCGTTCGGGATTTTCAAATTCGCGGCGTCCCATTCGAGTTTGTGGCCCGGCACCCGGATCGCAACGGTGCCGAGCAGGATCGCCTCGGTCATCGGGCCAGTTTGCGCAAAATGCGATTCGGTTTTCGGACCGCCGAGGCAGGCGTCCACGAACAAATGATAGTGATTGCCGCTGGTTAGTTTCGGCCGAGGATAACTCTTGAATTTGTCGATCGGCAGCAGGAACGGCAGCGAGCCGAGCGAGGACAGCAATGCCCCCTCGGTGCCAATGAGCATCGACGACTCCGGCGGGTAAGTCTCTTCGAGGGTGTACAAGGCCCGTATCTCCTTGGGCGGGTAGAATTCGCCGTCGAACCATTCGAGCGTCCATTCCTTGGCTTCGGTCAGGTCGTTGCCCGGGAACGTCCAGGTGATATGATCGCCTTGCGGCCAATTGTCGGCCCGCCGCGCCGGTGAGTTCTGCCACGACTCCTGGACCTCGGCGACGACCTTCAGCGGCGGTTTCATTCCCAGGCCCTTCCACACCGCGTCGAAGATGTGGCAACCGATATCGCCGGACCAGCCGGTGCCGAAATCCTGCCACGCGCGCCACTTGGTCGGGTGATAAATGCCGGGCGCGTACGGCCGCACCGGGGCCGTGCCCAGCCAGAGGTCCCAGGACAGATAGGGGGGCGCTGGTTCGCCGTGCGCCGGGCGCGGGCCTGGGAGGCGATAATCCTGGACGGCGCCCGGCCGGTTGGAGCAGAGGCAGGCGTGTTTGATCTTGCCGATGGCGCCGTCTTTGAGCAGGCGTACGGTGGTGCGATCCCCGGCCCCGGCGGCCATTTGCGTGCCGAGCTGCGTAACCACGCCCTTGGCGACCGCCGCCTCGGTCAGCGCGCGGACTTCGGCGATGTCGTGGCACATCGGTTTCTGGCAATAAACGTGTTTGCCCTTCTGGATCGCCGAATACGCGATCACGAAGTGCATGTGGTCGGGCACGGTGACGTTGACCGAA
>JAGWYX010000950.1 GCA_018969165.1 Verrucomicrobiota bacterium | reverse complement strand
AGTACGCCATCCGGACCGGGCAACACCCCCGCAAGACGACCGAGCAGAACATCGCGACTTTCAAGCGCCAGATTCAGGCGCTGGGGTTCAGTTACGACTGGAGCCGGGAGGTGGACACGACCGACCCGGATTATTTCCGGTGGACGCAGTGGATTTTTTTGCAGCTATATCATTCGTGGTTCAACCCGCAAACCAACCAGGCGGAGCCGATTGCGACCTTGAAATACCCGGCCGAACTGGACGAGGGGCTGGAGGCGGAGCGGGAGGCCAGGCGCCGGGCCTATCGCGACAGCAAGCGCCTGGCTTACGTGACCGAAGCGCCGGTGTGGTGGTGCGAAGCCCTCGGCACGGTGTTGGCCAACGAAGAGGTGATCGACGGGAAGAGCGAGGTGGGCGATTTCCCGGTGGTGCGCCGCCCGATGCGGCAATGGATGCTGCGGATCACCGCTTATGCCGAGCGGCTGCTGGCCGATCTGGAGACGATCGACTGGAGTCATTCATTGAAGGAGATGCAGCGCAACTGGATTGGGCGCAGCGAGGGGGCCGAGGTGGACTTCCCCATCGCGGAATGCGGAATGTCGAGCGGGAAAGATTCCGTCCGCATCCGGGTCTTTACGACGCGGCCGGACACGTTGTTTGGGGCGACTTATTTGGTGTTGGCGCCCGAGCACCGGATGGTGGAACGCCTCACGACGCCGGAGCAACGCCCCGCGGTGGGCGCTTACCAGGCGGCCGTGGCCAAGAAATCCGACCTCGAACGCACCGAACTCGCGAAGGAGAAGACCGGCGTCTTCATCGGCGCCTCTGCCGTCAATCCGGCGACGGGCCAGCGAATTCCCATCTGGATCGCCGACTACGTGCTGGCCAGTTACGGGACGGGGGCCATCATGGGGGTGCCCGGGCATGACACGCGCGACCTGGAGTTTGCGCAGGCTTTTCATCTGCCGGTCGTCCAGGTGGTGCAGCCGCCTGACCTGCGGACCGACTGGCGCGGGTTTGTGGGCGACGGCGTGGGAGTCAACTCGGCCAACGCCGAGATTTCGCTCGATGGTCTGCCGACCTTCGAGGCGAAAAGGCGGATCACGGCCTGGCTGGAGGCCAAAGGTCTGGGCAAGCAAACCGTCAATTACAAATTGCGCGACTGGTTGTTTAGCCGCCAGCGCTATTGGGGCGAGCCGTTCCCGATCCTATGGAAGCGCGCCGCTGGCGGGGGCATGTTTCACGAGGCGCTGCCCGAGTCGGCCCTGCCGGTCTTGCCGCCGGCCCTGGATGATTACAAGCCCACGCCGGACGGCCAACCGCCCTTGACCCGCGCGCAAGACTGGGTAAATCTGCCGGACGGTTCGCAGCGGGAGACCAACACGATGCCGCAATGGGCCGGGAGCTGCTGGTATTACGTGCGCTACCTGGACGCGGGGAATCCCAGGCGATTGGTCCAATCATCCGCCGAACGATATTGGATGGGCGGTTGGGCGCCGCCATTCCCGAAAGGCGAACGGTGGCGGGCCGATCTGCGGGAATTGATCGAGTATGCCTATGGCCGCAAGGCCAAGCAGCGGAAGCGGCTGGCCTTTGGTTACGTGGACGCCCTCGGCCGCGAGGCGATCCGGCAGGCCACCGGTTTGGATTTGGCCGGGATGTTCCACACCGTGGACAGCTTTGCGATCAACCACATTCGCAAGCGGCACAGTGATCCCTACCTGGAGCAGCAACGAGGCCAACTCCCGGTGACGCCGGAGGATTATTTTCGATTGCCCGAAGTGGTCAGCCGCCCGGACCGCATCGAGCTGCTGGGCAAAACCCGCCAGGGCCTGGACGTCCTCGGGTTTGCCAAGCGGATCGATGGGGTCCTGCTGGTGGTCGAAGAGGTTCGCGCCGGGCGAAATCTCCTGGCGGTCGCCACCCTCTACAAACGAATCACGCCGGCGGCGAGCGATGTCGCCATAGGGACCTGCTCTCTCACGTCCGAAACGCTCCGCCGGACAATGACGCAATATACCCACTCCCTGCCGTCTCACAATCCCCAAATCTCGCGCCCCGCTCCGG
>JAGWYX010000949.1 GCA_018969165.1 Verrucomicrobiota bacterium | reverse complement strand
CGCAAATCCGGGTGGCCGTCGAAGACGATCCCGTAGAGATCGTAAATCTCGCGCTCCTGGAACTCCGCGCCGCGCCAGACCGGCGTCAGGGACGGAAGGCGTACCTGGTCGGTCCGGTTGCCCGTCCGCAAGCGCAGGATGACCGGTCCGTGCTTCAAGGCCATCGAGTAAAGGTGATACACGGCTTCCAAATAGCCGGGACGCGGCCGCTCGACCACCTCTTCGACCTCTTTCTCCGCGCCATCCACGACCTTCTTCACCTTGACCTTCTCCTTCAAAACGGCATCCAGCCAATCGACGCCGGTGACGTTGGAGGCGTAATCCAGGCGCAACTGGGGATCGTCACGCAGCCAGGCGGCCAACGCCGCCCCGTGCGCGGCATCGACTCGCAGCGACCGCTGGCCAGACGGGCTGTCGTTGGGCACGATTTCCACGGACGCTCCCGGCAGGGCGGCTTCGGCCCGCGCTTTGATTTGTTCTAGAGTTTCCACGTTGTCTTCGACGATCCGCAACCATCGACCGGAACGTCTATTCGGCCCGGACGACGGGCTGGGCGCGCCAGACCCCGGGGTTGCTTGCCGGCTCCAGGTCGTGCGCCCCGTACTGTGGCACCGGGAACTCACTGGGAGCCGCCGGATCGGCAAACGGGGCGCGGCCGGCGCCAAAGAGCTTCTGGGCGTCAATCTTCTTCTGCAAGGTCAGAAACGCGTGCAGCAAGGCCTCCGGCCGCGGCGGGCAACCGGGGATGTGCACGTCCACCGGCAAGTAACGGTCGATGCCCTTGAGCACGTTGTAGCCTTGTTTGAACGGCCCGCCCGAGATGGCGCAAGCCCCCATGGCGATGACATACTTGGGCTCCGGCATCTGGTTGTAGAGCCGCACCACCTGCGGCGCCATCTTCTTGGTCACCGTCCCCGCCACGATCATCAGGTCCGCCTGCCGGGGCGAAGGCCGGAACACCTCGGCGCCGAACCGCGCCAGGTCATAGCGCGCCATCGAGGCGGCGATCATCTCGATCGCGCAGCAGGCCAGGCCAAACTGCAGCGGCCAGACCGAGTTCTTCCGGCCCCAGTTGTAGAAATCCTCGAGCTTGGCCGTAAAAATGCCTTGCTTGCTCAGTTCGTTGCGCAGGCCTTCGTCCATGTTTGCTCGCTCAAGTTGATGCTTGCGTACCCACGACGGTCAACACGGGTTACTTCCAGGTGAGCACGCCTTTGTGCCAGGCCCAGACCAAGCCCTCGACCAGTAACGCCAGAAACACCACCATCGCCAAAAATCCGCCCGCCGACAGCCCGCCGAACGCCACCGCGAACGGCAGCAGGAAAATCGTCTCCACATCAAAAATCAAAAACACGAGCGCGTAAAGGTAATACTCGGCCTTGAACTGCACCCAGGCATCGCCCTTGGACTCCAGGCCGCACTCGTAGATCGCGTTCTTGTCCGCGCCCGGCTTGCGCGGGGAAACGAAGCGGGCCCAGAGGTAGGCCAGTGCCAGCGGCGTGAGGGCAAACGCCACGGCCGCCACCAGAAACACCGCGATGAATAAGTAAGCGTTGTAATTCGCGATCATCCGCTCAGCCTCGATCCAGCATTCATTCGACGCGCAACCGTACCAGTTGAATACCAACACGTCAAGGAAGCCGACCAACAATTAGGCGCCATTATGCTACCAGTGACCGCTCCTGTTGTCGGACACGCCCGCCCCACCCGGCTCCGGAGCCCCCGGCCGCTCTCGCGACGGTTTTGACATTTCCACTCACCTTGGCTAAGGTCCCCGCATGGAATTGCTGCACGCCCCCTGGCGCATCCAGTACATCCTGGCCCCGAAGACCGAGACCGCCGACGGTTCGCTGTTCACGCGGATCGCCCAGTCTTCCGATGACGAGGCCCATCACGTGATCGCCCGGGCGCGCTCCTGTTACGCCGTCCTGAACACGTTTCCGTACAACGGCGGGCACCTGATGATCGTGCCCTACAAGCAGACGAGCGACCTCAACGCGTTGACCGACGAGGAGCTTTGTGATTTATTGAAGCTGGCGCGGCGCTGT
>JAGWYX010000057.1 GCA_018969165.1 Verrucomicrobiota bacterium | reverse complement strand
AACATGAAGACCTTCGAACTGAATCATGTGGCCATTCACGTGCGAGACGTGCCGGCCAGTTGCGCGTTCTACCGCACCGTCCTGCTGCTCGAACCGATCCCGCGCCCGGCGTTTGATTTTCCCGGCGCCTGGTTCCGGCTGGGCACCGAGCAGGAGTTGCACCTGATCGGCGACCGCGCCGAGCCGGTGATCTCCAGTCATCGGGGGAACCACTTCGCTTTGCGCGCGGACGATCTTGACGCGTGGGAGCGGCATCTCCGTGAGCAGGGGGTCGAATTCCTGCCGCGCAAACACCGCCCCGACGGTGCCCAGCAGGTGTTCCTGCGCGACCCGGACGGCCACACCATTGAGTTGTTCACCTCGCCAAAGAAAGAAGCGCGGTGATCTGGCCGAAGGGGGTTGCAGTGGACGCGAGTCCGCTCACAATTCGTCCAGCTTCGCTCGACCAGGCCACGGCACGAGCGGCCATCCCGTGGCGGCTTGGATTTCGAGCAGCCGATTGTATTTGCTCAACCGCTCGGATTGCGTGATCGAGCCGATTTTGATCTGGTCACCGGCCCAGCCGACCGCCAGGTCCGCCAGCCAGTCATCCTCGGTCTCGCCGCTGCGCGCGCTGATGGTCACCCGCCAGCCCGCCGAGCGCGCCAGTTGACACGCTTCCAATGCCTCCGTCACCGTCCCGATTTGGTTCACTTTCAGGAGCAGCGTGTCCGCGGCGCCGATCTGGATGGCGCGCGAAATGCGGGCCGGGTTCGTGCAGAGCAGGTCATCGCCGACCGTCAGCGCCCGTCCCGCCAGCCGCGCTCGCAGCCGCGGCCAATACTCCCAATCCTCTTCCGCCAGGCCGTCCTCGACACTCACCACCGGATAGCGCTCAACCCAGCGCTCGAGTTGATCGATCATTTGGTGGCTGTCCAGTACCCGCGGGCCGAGGTGGTAGCCATCGCGCTGGTGGAAATGCGTCGCCGCGACGTCCACGGCGAGGGAGACGTCCTCACCCGCTTTGAACCCAGCGGCTCGAATGGCGGCGACGGCGTCATCGAGCATCGCCCCGGCGCTGGCGAACGGCGGCGCCAGGCCGCCTTCGTCCGCCCGCAAGAGCCGCATGCCGTACTGTTTCGCGCACAACTCGGCGGCGCATTGATAGACCTCGAAGATCATCGCCAGCGCCTCGGCCATCGTCCGGGCGGTGACCGGCACGACCAGCACGTCCTGCAACGGGGATTGGCTGCCGGCGTGTTTGCCGCCGCTGAAGAGGTTGATCGCTGGCCGCGGCAGGGTGGGGGACCGCGTCCCACGCAGCTCGGCGAAATAGTCGTGGAGCGGCCGGCCCTGGCGGCGCGACGCCGCGCGCGCGAAGGCGAGCGATACGGGAAGGATCGCGTTGGCCCCCAGGCGCGCTTTGTTGGCGGTGCCATCGAGCTGCCGCAGGGCTTGATCGAGCGCCGCCTGAGTCGGAAACGCCTGCCCGGACAAGGCGCGGTCTAACGTGTCGTTGACGTGTGCGACAGCCTGCCGACAGCCCAGCCCGCGAAAGCGGCGCGGGTCGCCATCGCGCAACTCCAACGCCTCGGCGGCGCCCGTCGAGGCGCCGGAAGGGATCGACGCGGTGCCGTCGCATCCGTCGGCCAGCAGGCAGGTTGCCTGGACGGTGGGCCGGCCGCGGCTGTCGAGGATTTCCAGGGCGCTGAGTCTTTGGATTCGGAACATCTGCCCGGTGTGGGGCGCCGCTGAACTCATGTGATCTTCGTTGTTCATCTTGGGTTCTGCTTATGTTTCGTCTGGTCCTTCCGCGCGCCTCGCTGATCGAGTCCTTGAGGCGGAAAACGCAGGCGGCGAATGGGGCGGCAAAACTTGATCTGATGACAGCCGGTTTCAAGATTCAAGGACTCTGGCGAGGCGCGAGGTAGTGCTCATGCCAGCCGGCGTTCGAACTCCGCGATCAAGCCGGGAATCGTCGCTGGCGGTTTGGCGATCAGCGTCAGCGCGATGCCTTGCTGGCGGTCACGCTCCGGACCGCTCAGGTATTCCAGTGGCGAACGGCCATCCACGCGGGCCAACAGGCAGCCGAGCGTGTGGCGAGCCGCGCGGGATTCGAACCCGGCGGTCCACGCCAAATCGCCGACGGTGCGTCGATAGCATTGCCAATAGAGCCGCGCGGCATGCAAAAGGTCTTCGCGCTGGCTGGGCAAGTGATGGGCCTTGCTCAACAGGTGCGTCAGCGAAAAGCCAAGATCAAATGTCGGATCACCAAAATGAATGACCTCGTGATCGAGCAGCACCAGGCGGTCGCGGTGCACGAGGATATTCTTGGGGCTGTAATCCCCGTGGGTCAGCGCCAGGCGGCAATCGAGTGTCTCGGCGATCAGCTCGCTGAAGAAGCCTGCGGTCGCGGGGTGCCGTGCCGCGGTGAAGCGGTAATACGGTTCCAGGCGCAACGATTCGAAGAAGTCGCGATTCGCAAACACCCGCGCGAGGTCAGCGCGCGGGGAGGACGGACCGCTTGGGAGGTCCGGATGCGCGCGGGGTTCACGGGATTCGAAATGCGCCTTATCCGTGCCGCCTCCAGGCCTGACCTCGGGTGAATCCAGGCCTTGGATTGCGGCCCGGGAGGGCGTGGTCGGCCTCGCAGCATGGTCGCGCGACCGTTGGTGAAGCGTGGCGAGCAACCTGGCGAATTGCTCGACGTGCCGGAGTTCGACCCGGCCGGCCAGCAGTTGCGTCTTCCAGTTTTCGTGCGGCAGCGGGACGGCCTGCATGGCCAGGAGGTGCCGGTCCGGGTCGTGGAAGAGCAACGGGGTGATGGCGCCGGGCGGGGCCAGGTGTTCGAGCCAGCGCAGGCCGAGGGCTTCCTGATCGATCCGGCGCGGATCGCTGAACCACTCCGTCGCGACGCGCAGTCTGGGCAGGGCCTGCTTCAGGACCAGGACGCGGCCGTCGCCGCAGTCCACTCGCACCGTACGATTGGAGACGCCGCCTTCCAGGCGTGTGACTTTCGGCAGGTCCAGCCTGGCCAGGTGTCCGTATTGACGGAGGTAGCGGAGGAGATCGTCGAACCGTTCAATGTTCAGCGTGTCGGTCGCAGCCATCGGTTTAAGGCGTTCCATCTTGGGCGAGGATGGCCGGAGGCACAAGCCTCCTGCGGGTCTGCCAAATGAACCGGCGATCGGACGGGTTGCGGCCTCCGGCCGTGCCGGGCGACAGCGGAGCAGATGGACGAGCGGAAATGACCGGAAGTCGGCCCTCCGGACCGCGGCTTGTCCCAAGCCGCAGCGGCCCCGGGTCGCCAATGACCGGAGCCGAACCCACGACCGAATCCGTGCCAACGCGCGGCGAGTTGAGGACAACTCGCGGTCCAAATCCGCGAGACGCGTCGGATCGATGGTCGGAGGCGCGCTGAGGAAATGGACGAAGGAGAAGGAGGATTTAGGATGCTGAGAAAGGACGAGATGAAGTGTGAGCCGCGCCTGGCCCGGGTCCTTGAATTTTGAAACTCGCTGTCGTCAGATCAAGTTTTGGCGTCTCTTTCACGGTCTGTGTTTTCCCCTCAAGGACTCTCTGAGCGAGGCGCGCATACGGAGCGAACGAAGGAAGAGGAGAATCCCAGGTGCATGACAAAGTTGACTTGAGGTCTGAGGTGACGCCGCGTTAGGGGTAGCGCGGTTTGTCGCGGCGGATGACGACGAACCAGGCGCCGTCGGCGGTCGTGTCGCCGCCATGGATGGACATGCCGTTGGAGCGGACATCGGCGCGGGACTTGCGCACCAGCTTGTCGTTGCGATAGAGCCGTACCTCGCGAGTCGTGGACGAGGTGGACTGGATTTCGATTTTGCAGTCCTGACTCAAGGTGACTTTTTGCACGGTCCCGGCGGCGACGGTCACCGCCTGTGAGTTGATTTCCCAGTAATTGGTCCACCGGAAACAGCGTGACAATCGGCGTTTCAATTTCTGGCCAACGGCCCGGAAAGGGGCCCGCTCGGGGGCCTGCTGATTGGTGCCCCAGACCAACTGGACATAATAGGTGATGGGCGGCGTGGACTCGCCGAAGGCGGCTGGGTTTGCTACCAGCACCGCCAGCCCGAGAGCGCAAAACATTCGGTTCATGCCCGAGACGGTTCGATCACAGGAATTCGACGCGTGCGACAGGCAATTCCTTTAATTTTTTTTGTTTGCGCTCCGGATTTAACTCCTCTTAACTCCTGGCGTTGACGGATAAGACTTATTTCGGCTGGCAGACCGAACCTCACGATCGGTCCAACCCCGACAAAAGGGTTAACCTGAAATTCTTTGCCACCGTACTGGTGGGCGGCGCGGTTTGGACGCTGGCCAGCGGTTGCGCCGTGCTTACCCAACCGCAGGTCGAGGCGGTCAAGACCTTCGCGGCGGCGGCGGAGCGTTACGGCACTCTTCCGGGGGAGCCGATCCGGACCTATGCAGTGGTGGATCGGGTGGATCGGCTGTTGATTGTGTCGGCCCGCGATTTTTCCCAACCCCAGGCGCGGGAACGGAGTTGGCAGGAAATGGAGGAGGCCAACCGGGCCTCGGCTGCCTTCGAACAGATCGCCGGCCAGGCCGATCGCACCCTCGAGGTGCTCTCGACCTACGCCCGGCTGCTGGCCGTGCTGGCCTCCGACCGCTTCATCGACTCGCTGGATGCCAATGCTCGATCCTTGGCCCGAGCCTTGGATGCGGCCATCCAGCGTTATAACGAGGGCGTGCGCGCGCCGCTGGGGACGCCGCCGTTGCCCGCCTGCGGAGACGCCATCGCGGCGGTGGTGCGCGGGGGGGGCGGGGTCTGGATTCGGCACCAGCAAGTTCGACGTTTGCGAGCCTGTTTGACGACCGCTCAGCCCGTGATCGCCGGTCTGGACGCGGACGTGGGCCGGTTCATGACCAACCGGGTGCTGGCCGATCTCGGTGACCTCGAGGCGCGGCTGCGGAGCGATTTTGAAATCGCCGCTGGCCGGCGCCAAGCCCTGCCGCTGGCGACATTGATGGCCGTCGCAGACGCCCGGGAACGGTTGGGACGCGCCCGGCAGCTCTGCCGTTCGATCGCCTCGACGGCGGCTAAATTTTCGGCCGCACACGCCAAGCTGGCGGAGGCAGTGGCGGACCGTCAGGGGTGGGGAACGGAGTTGACGGAGTTGTCGGCATTGGTCAAGGAACTCCAGGAGGCGCGTCATCTGCTCGGCTCGGCCGGGGATTGGGGACCCGCCTGGCGGATAATCGAACGCGTTTTCGGATGAAACGGAACCGGCCAGGCGCGCCCGCGCTTTCCACCCGGACTCGCGAGGAAGTGAGGGCCGCGCGCGCGGAGGTGGCGCGCCAGCGCGGATTGCCAGGGCTTACCCCCGCGCAGCAAGACGACCTGGACACGGCCTACAGCCGCCTGGTGGAGCTGGAAGACCTGCTGGTGCGACAGGACCTGCGGGGCTGCCTGCGGCAATTGGAGGCCGCGGCCGAAACAATGTCGGGCATCGCCGCGGCCCTGCGGCGTTCGATCGCTGAACTGCAGCGGGCGGCGCAGTTGGTCCAGGCGGTGGCCAAGGCCGTGCGGGCCTTGAGCGCGCAATTGCTCAGAGTTGCTTCGCCAAACGCCCGGCCAGGCGCTGCATCGCCGGCGAGTGATCGTGCGGGTCGAGCCGGACATCGAAGATGCTGAAGGTGTCCGTCAATCGTTGCGCCTCGGCCAGGGCGTGTTCGAGGTCGTCCCCGCTCTCGACGACGAAGCCGCGTCCGGCGCCGAGGACTGCCGGCACCCGGCTGTAAGCCCAGTCGAGCACGTCGTTGTAAGGACCGTCCTGCATGTGGCGCTCGGTGCTGTAGCCGCGGTTATTGAGCACGATCACAATCGGGTTCAGCCCGTAGCGGACCGCCGTCGCCAGTTCCATGCCGGTCATCTGAAATGCCCCGTCCCCAACCAGCACGACCGGACGCAAACGCCGGTTGGCCAACTGCGCGCCGATCCCGGCGGGCACCGCGAATCCCATCGACGCGTAATACGCCGGCCCAAGAAACTCGGTCCGGTGATGGATGTAGAGGTCGGCCGCGCCAAACATGGCGTCGCCGACGTCCGCGACCACCAGGGTCTCGTCGGTCAGATGGGCGTTAAGTCGCTCGAACAGGCGTTTGACCGTGATCCGCTCCCGGCCCGGAATGGCGCCCGGCGGCGGCGGCGGGGCGGGGTGCGGGATTTTGCCCAGACGGCGCGGTTGGATGGCGGCCCGCACCAGTCCGCGAACGAAGCCGTCGAACGCGACGTTCTCAAAGGTGTGGTGGCGGATCGCAAGCTTCTCGCTCGTTGCGTAAATCGAGCGGGCAGGATCCAGACGGGCGGTGTAAATGCCCAGGTTGATATCGGTCATGAATGCCCCCAGCAGGATCGCGCAATCGCTGGCCTCGACGTAACGGCGCACGTCGTCGCGGCCCATCGCCCCTTCGTACACCCCGAGGTAAAACGGGTAATGCTCGCCCATGACCGACTTGCCCAGCAGCGTGGCCGCCACCGGGATATTGGTTTGTCGGGCCAGCTTGAGCAGCTCCTCCTGCAAGCCGAACCGGTGGAGCTCGACGTCGGCGATGATGACCGGTTGACGCGCGTGGTTGATCATCGCCACCGCTTCCAATAGCGCGGCGCGCAGGATTTTCGGATCATTCCCGTCGTCGAAGGGGCGCGGTTGGTGATGCGGCAGCCCCGGCGCGCCGACCAGGTCCCGCGGCAGCTCGATATACACTGGCCGCTTGTACTGGAGGGCAGCGTGCAGGACCCGGTCGATTTCCTGAAACGCCGTCTGCGGGTCACTCAACACGGTCGAGGCCACGGTGAGCTGCTCGAATACTTTCTTTTGGGTGTCGAATTCGCGCACCTTGTGGTGGAGCAGGGGATTCCTGGCCCGCTCCCGGATCCCCGGGGCGCCACTGATCACCACCACTGGCGATTTCTCGGCGAAGGCCTCGGCGGTGGAATTGGCCACCTTCAAGCCCCCAACACAGTAGGTAACGCACACCGCGCCCAGACCGCGAACGCGGGCATACGCGTCGGCGGCGAAACCGGCGCCCTGTTCATCGCAGGTGTTGACGATGCGGAGTTTGCTGCGTTCCAGCAGATCGTAGAATGCCAGCACGTAATCGCCGGGTACGCCGAAGACATGCCGCACGCCGTGGGCATAAAGGCGCTGGATCAGGTACTCCCCGATGTTGAGCATTCGTTTTGCCATAGCCGCCTCGTTTCCTGTGGCAAAGGTAAACCGTCCCCGGCCAGCCGCAACTCCAAAGTTCCGTCTCGGGGTCAGTCCCGCATAATCGCATATGCCGCGCCAGATGCGATTATGCGGGACTGACCCCAGAGTGCGGAGGGCCGGCGGACTTTGGCCTTGTTTGCCGCCGAGCCAATCGCGATAACTTCCGTCGTCCATGAATATCTTCGACGAACTGGAGTGGCGCGGACTGATCGCTGACTGCACGGACAAAGCGGAGCTGATGAAGCGTCTTGGGGCCGGGGCAGTCACGCTCTATTGCGGGTTCGATCCGACGGCGGACAGTTTGCACGTCGGGAGCCTGGTGCCGCTGCTGGCGCTGCGCCGGTTCCAGTTGTTCGGGCATCACCCGATCGCCGTGGCGGGCGGCGCCACCGGCCTGATCGGCGATCCCAGCGGCAAGACCGACGAGCGCCAACTGCTCAGCCAAGAGGCGTTGGCGGCCAACATTGCGAGCGTGAAAGCGCAATTAAGCCGCTTGCTCGACTTTCAGATCGGCCAGAACCCGGCGCGCCTCGTCGATAACGCGGACTGGACGGCTTCGGTCAGTTTCCTGGATTTCCTGCGCGAGGTTGGCAAGCATTTCTCGGTGAACATGATGGTTGGCAAGGAGAGCGTCCGCGCCCGCATGGAAGACCGCGAGTCGGGGATCAGCTTCACCGAGTTCAGCTACATGCTGCTCCAGGCTTATGATTTCCTGCACCTGTGCCGCGAATCCGATTGCGAGTTGCAGATCGGCGGCAGCGATCAATGGGGCAACATCACGGCCGGCATCGAACTGTGCCGCAAGAAACTGGGCAAGACCGTCTATGGCCTTACCCTGCCGTTGATCACCAAGGCCGACGGCACCAAGTTCGGCAAGACCGAGGCCGGCACCATCTGGCTCGATCCCAAACGCACCAGCGTCTACCGGTTCTACCAGTTCTGGATTCGCACCGACGACCGCGACGTGATCCGGTTTTTGAAATACTTCACTTTTCTGCACCAGGAAGAGATCGCCGCGCTCGAGGCACGCCACCAGGCGGCACCGGAGTCCCGCGACGCGCACCAGGCCCTGGCCCGCGAGTTGACGGCTTTAATTCACGGTTCGGCAGCCACGGCCGAGGCGGTTCGCGCCAGTGAGATTCTGTTCGGCGGCGCGCTGGAGGGAGTCTCTGCGGCGACCTTTGGCGAGATCGTCGGCGAAGTACCGTCGAAGGAAATCCCGAAGGCCGGTCTCGACGGCGGCGGCAGTGCACTGGTTGATCTATTGGTGACGGCGGGATTATGCCCTTCGAAAGGCCAGGCGCGAAAGGACATCGCCGGGGGCGGGATTTACGTGAACAACGTGCGCGAGAATCGTGTTCAACGGTCAGTCACGGCCGATCACCTGCTATTCGGCCAGCATCTCCTATTGCGCAAAGGCAAGCGCAATTACGTCGTGCTAACGGCGCGCGAGCGCGCTTGAGCCGGGAGCGGAAGGTCGGTTCCTTGCGGTTCGGGCCCGGCAACCGGTCGCGCCGCGTCCGGGGGATGGCGGAAGAGACTCGCCACGGAGGCGCGCCGCAAGGTAACCTCCCAGGGAACATCGCCAATCGATCGTGCTTATGAATGCTTCGCCCCCTCTGAACCGACGCCAATTCCTGCAAACGACCACACTCGCCACGGCCGCCTGGCCATTCCTTTCGACCGGAGCCGAACCGCCGACGCCGCGCGCCGGCAAGCCCAAAGTGGGCTGCTTGAGCTGGTGCTTCCACGATTTCTCGCCCGGGGTCGATCCCGAGCCAGCCATCGACCTCATCGGCCAGATGGGCTTTGACGGGATCGAGTTGATCGTCACCGCCAGCCGGGACCTCCAGGGGTTCTGGACCGATGCGCGCCTGGACCGCTACCGGCGGAAGCTCGACGGCTACAAGCTGCGAGTGTCGCAGTTCGTCTTGTTCCAACCGGTGGTGGGAGGATTGTCCAGTCTGGAGGCGGACATCCGCAACCGCAGCCTGGACCATTTCGAGGCGGGCTGCCGGCTGGGGCAGAAGCTGGATGCGGTGGTCATTAACATTGTGGCGCCCTGGACGCTGGCGATGACCGGGCCGACCGATTACCTGCCGCGCTACTACGAGATCAGCAATCCGAAACCGGGCGAGAAGTTTCACTTCGATATCGCGCCCGGGTTTGATTTCGACGAAGTCTGGGGTCGGTACGTGCAAACGATGCAGGAGTGCGTGGCACGGGCCAAGGCGCACGGGTTGAAGTTCACCATCGAGCAGCACACCCACACCCTGGTGCCGACAACCGACGCCTTCCGCCGGCTTTGGGATGCGATCCGAGACCCGGCCCTGGGCTACAACCTGGACGCGGGCTGGACGCTGCTGGAGCGCGAATACCCGCCGATGGCCGTTCACAAGGTCAGCCGCCAATTGATGAATCTGCACCTGCGGGACATTGACGGCCGGATGCGCCGATTTCCGCCGATCGGCCAGGGGGTGATGGATTTCCAGGCCATCGTCACGGCCCTCAAACGGATCGGCTTCGACGGCTACGCCTCGCTCGAGCAGGACAAGAACCCGGGGGATCCGCCGATGCGCGAGACGGTCCAGCATTACCTCCGGATGATGCGCGAGTACATCGGTTAACCTCCGGTCGCGCCGCTCACGGACCGGATGACGGCGCGCCGGGAAGGCCCTGTCCCGCCCAGTGAAGGTCCCGCTGGCTTCTCAAAAGAAAGGGTTATTGGCCTGTTCCTCACCCACCGTCGTCAATGGGCCGTGGCCGGGGCAGATCAACGTCGGCGGAGGCAGCGAAAGAATTTGCTGGCGGACCTTTTGCCGGGCCAATTCCCAGGACTGGTTGCCGGTCCCGATCGAGCCGGCAAAGATCGCGTCGCCGACAAACGCCACATTGGGCGCGTCTTCCGGCCAGGTGCCAACGACGTAAGTCGTGCCGTCTTCGGCGTGGCCGGGCGTGTCGCGATTGGTGATACGCAGGCTGCCGAGGTGGATGAAATCGTTGGCGCGGTTGCGATGTTGAGGTGGGGCGCTCTTGGAGCTGGTGTGGAGACGGGATTTGGGAAATCGCTCCCGGAGCGGAGCGAGGGCGGCGAGGTGGTCTTCGTGACTGTGGGTCAGGAAGAGGTGCTTCAGTTCAAGTTGATGCTCCGCCACGAGCGCAAGGATGGGCTGGGCGTCCCAGCCGGTATCAAACACGGCGGCCTCACGCGTGACTTCGTCCCAGACCAGGTAGCAATTGACCATGATCCCCGCGGCGGCGGTCGCGATCATCCGGAACTCGCGCCAGTGATTGGTATCAACCGGGGTCGGGAGCCAACCGTCGGCAATTCGCTCCAGTTTGCCGGGCATAAGCCCCAGGGCCGTCGCCAGGCCGGCGAAGTCCGTTGACCGGTCGAGCCGTCCGGTCTCCTCCAGGTGACGCAGTAGTTCGGGGGCCAACCTGGCGGCGCGCGCGGCGGTTTCCAGTGACACGCCGGCTGCCTGGCGGGCCTTGCGGATCACGTCACCCACATGGTCTTCG
>JAGWYX010000056.1 GCA_018969165.1 Verrucomicrobiota bacterium | reverse complement strand
TTGACCGGTTGTCCGAGCAGCCAACTGAAGACGAGGCTGAAGAGTTTGTTGGCCACCATGTTCAGGAATTGCATGGCCTGGTTTTCCATCGGGTAAACCAGGCGCACGCCGTTGATGAAGTCTGCCGTGCCGGCCCGGGCAACCTCGTAGAACTTCCACAAATCCTCCGGCGGCACCGTCAGATCGGCATCGAGAATGAACAGCAGGTCGCCGGTCGCCGCCGCGAACGCCTCGCGTACCGCGCCGGCCTTGCCGCGGCTCTGCTGCTTGAGCACCTGGATGTTGCGGTCCGGGCGCGCCTGTTTGACGCGCTGCAATTCATCCCAGGTGCTGTCGGTGGAATGGCCTTCGATGAAGATGATTTCGCTGCCGAGGCCAAGGTTGGGGGAGCGCTCGACGGCGGCTTCGATGTTGCCGGCCTCGTTGCGCGCCGGGATGACGATCGAGCAGCGCCACTGCCGGTCCGGGGCGGGTCGGGGTCGCGGGCGGGCCACGATGAAGATTGCCAGGCAGAGATGTTTGAGCAACGGCGCGCAGCACCGGTTCAGGAACCGGGCCCAGAGCGGGGTGCGCAAGGGCCAGAGGATGCGCGCGTCGGTCTTGATGACTTCCCAGCCGGCGAGGTGCAGGAGGTTGGTCATGTCGCCGGTCGAGAGCCAGTTTTGCTGGAGGGTGGGCGCTTTGGCGCCGAGCCTTTCGGCGGCAGCGAGGATGGGCCGCCAGAGGTTGTTGAAGAAGTTCAGGACCAGGCGCGAGCGCGGGTGGACGTTGGCCTGCAACCGTTCGAGCAAGGTCTGCACATCGGGGAAATCGTTGACCAGATCCGAAAGCAGGACGTAATCGAATGGTTCGGAGCTGGAGAACTCGGCGGCGTCGGCGACGTGGAATTCGAGGGTCGGGTGCCGCAGGCGCGCCAGTTCGATGACTCTCGGGCTGAAATCGACGCCGACACCGCGGGCGGGTTGCAGGGCGGCGAGCAGGTCGCCCGGGCCGCAGCCCAATTCGAGGACGCGCAGATCGGGTGGGACCAGGAAGGCGAAATGATTCCGGAGCAACTGCTGGTAGAAGCGACGGCTGGACCGCGCCCGGATGGCGGCGTGTTCCTCGTAGAACGCTCGGCGATCGGTCATTGGCGGGATTACATCGGAACTGGCCGCCCGAGGCGAGTCTCAAAATCGGTGCAAGGGGACAATGCACCATCGTACGCATCGGGTCGCTCACTTTTTCCTTGGGTTCAAGGCGAATGACCGAGGGGGTCAGTCCCGCATATGCGCATATGCGGGACTGACCCCTTGGATTTTTTCCTTGGGTTCAAGGCGTGATCTGCCAGATTGACGGGGCATGTCCTCCTCGTTGCCGCAGGTTCCGACGAGCGATTCGGGAAGGGAGATGGACGCCTGGTTTACGCCGGGGCGGTTTGCGGTCGCGCTGGCGGTGCTGATCATTGCCGCGTTTCCCGAGGTGGTTTTAGGCGCCGGCACGTTTTTCTTTCGCGATTTCGGATTATTCGCCTATCCGCTGGCGTACTACCACCGCGAGAGTTTCTGGCACGGCCAAATCCCGCTCTGGAATCCATACAGCGATTGCGGCGTGCCGTTCCTGGCGCAGTGGAACACGATGGTCCTCTACCCGCTGTCGCTGTTCTACGTGTTGTTGCCGCTGTCGTGGGCGCTGGGGATGTTCTGCCTGAGCCACCTCTTTCTCGGCGGGATGGGCATGTGCTTTCTGGCTCGCCGATGGACCGGCAACGGCCTGGCGGCGTCGGTGGCGGGCATGGCGTTCGCCTTCAACGGGCTGACGCTGCACGCCTTGATGTGGACCAACAACAGCGCGGCGCTGGGCTGGATGCCGTGGGTGGTGCTCGCCACCGAGCGTGCGTGGCGCGAAGGAGGGCGGTGCGTGGTGCTCGCGGCGTTGGTCGGGGCGATGCAGATGCTGGCGGGCGCGCCGGAGATCATTTTGCTGACCTGGCTGTTCGTCGGCGCGCTGTGGGCGGGCGAATCTCAGATTTCAGATTTCAGATTTCAGATTGAAGCTCGGCGGCTCGCCCGGCTGCTCGGGGTGGTGGCGATGATTGCCGGACTGGCGGCAGCGCAACTGCTGCCTTTTGCCGATCTGTTGGCCCACTCGCAACGCGGTCAGCAGTTCGGCGACTCGGCGTGGTCGATGCCGGTGTGGGGCTGGGCGAACTTCCTGGTGCCGCTGTTCCGCTGTTACCCGTCGAGCCAGGGGGTTTATTTCCAATATAACCAGTTCTGGACCTCCTCGTACTACCACAGCATCGGGGTGCTCGCGCTGGCGTTGTTCGCCGCCGGGCGCGTGCGGCGGCGGCGCGTCTGGCTGCTGGCGGCGGTGGCGGCGCTGAGTCTGGTGCTGGCGTTGGGCGATGCCGGGGGCCTTTACGGCTGGCTGCGCCGGGTCTGCCCGCTGGTGGGGTTCATGCGGTTCCCGATCAAATTCGTCGTGCTACCGATCTTCATCATCCCCGTGCTGGCAGGCTTCGCGGTCCAGCATTGCCAAGACCTGCCGGTACCGGCCTGGGTTCGAGAACGAGGGCGGATCGCGGTGCTGGCCGGTTTGCTGGTCGCCGGGCTCGCCGGGCTCCTGTGGTTCGCGCGTTACCATCCGCTCCCGCGCGACCAATGGTCGGCGACGTGGCAGAGCGGACTGGCCCGCGTGGCCTTCCTCGGTTTGATCCTGGGCACATTCTGCGCGAGCCGGCAGGTGCCGCGGCCGGCACTGCAGCGGCTCCTCCGGTTGGCGTTGCTGTTCCTGGTGTGGCTGGATGTGACCACCCATAGCCCGCGGTTGAACCCGACGGCGCCGCGATGGGTTTATCAGCCGGGCTGGGCGCGCGCGCAGTTGAAGCTCAACCCGCAGCCGGCGCTGGGGCTCTCCCGCGTCATGCTCACGCCCGACGCCGAATTCCGATTGGACCATTCCTCGCTGGAGAACCCGGCCGAGTATTACGCGTTCGACCGACTGGGGCTGTTTTCCAATTGCAACTTGCTCGATGACGTGCCGAAGGTGAACGGTTTCTTCTCGTTGTATGTCCGCGAAACCGCCCGGGTGGAAGGCCTCATTTACGCCGTCACCAACGTCAACGTCGGGCACCTGGCGGATTTCCTGGCCGTCTCGCAGGAAACGGCGCTGGGCAAGGCGACCTTTTGGAAATCGCGTCCGAGTTGCTTGCCGTGGGTGACGGCCGGCCAGCGGCCGGTCTTTGGCCGTGCCCCCAACATTCTCTGGGCCCTGGTGGACCCGCAGTTCGATCCGCGGCAGATGGTGCTGTTGCCGCCAGAGGCGAAACGGGAGTTGAACATCACGAACGCTTCACGGGCGAAGGTGGAGATTCGCCAGTTCCAGGCGCAATGGGTCGAGCTCGAGGTCGAGGCCCGGCAGGCGGTGCTGGTGGTGATTGCGCAGTCGTTCTATCATCTGTGGGAGGCGTATGTGGACGATCGCCCGGCGCGGTTGTGGCGCGCGAACTACGCCTTCCAGGCGGTCGCAGTCCCCGCCGGGCGCCACCGGGTGCGATTGGTGTATGAGGATCGCCCATTCCAGATTGGGGTTGTGGTGTCGGTGGTGACGCTGCTGGTTTGCGCGGGTTTGTGGCGTCGCGCGGGCGCAACCCGGGTATGAACATGAGACGACTGTCCTTGGACCGCATTCTGGCTCGGTCCAACTATTCCCGTTTTCCGTCGTCTACCAATTTCTCCTCTGTGCGCGCCTCGCTTAGAGATTCCTTGAAGCCCCAAACGCAGCAAAGAGAAGGGAGATCATGATTTGAACTGGCCGCAAAAAGAATCGGTGTTCAAGGAATCTAGCGCGGCGCCGACCGACGCACTGGATGCCTGGTTCACCCCGGGGCGTTTCGCCGGCATGCTGGCGTTGTTGATCGTGGCGGCGTTTCCGGACGTGGTGTCCGGCGCGGGCACCTTTTTTCTCCGTGACTACGGGATATTCACCTATCCGCTGGCGTATTATCAGCGCCAGAGTTTCTGGCGCGGTGAGTTGCCACTGTGGAATTCGCTCAGCAGTTGCGGGGTGCCGTTCCTGGCGCAATGGGGCACGCTGACGCTCTATCCACCGGCATTATTCTACCTGTTGTTTCCGCTTTCGTGGGCGCTCGGCGTGTTCTGCCTGCTGCATCTGTTCCTGGGCGGGTTGGGAATGTATCGGCTGGCGCACCGATGGACGGGCGTCCGGTTCGCCGCCGCGGTGGCGGGGGTCGTATTCGCGTTCAACGGGGCGATGCTTTGTTGCCTGACCTGGACGAGCACGATCGCCGGGCTGGCCTGGATGCCGTGGGTGACGCTCGAAGTCGAGCGCGCCTGGCGCGACGGTGGCCGGCGGATAGTGATCGCGGCGTGGGTCGGGGCGCTGCAGATGCTCTCGGGCGCGCCGGAAGTGGTCCTGTTGACGTGGCTGGTGGCCGGGGCGGTGTGGATCGGGGGATGCCGGATTTCAGATTTCAGATTTCAGATTGAATTTTGGCGGTTCGCCCGGCTGGTCGCGGTGGTGGGCCTGGTGGCGGGGATAGCGGCGGCGCAATTGCTGCCGTTCTTCGATCTGCTGGCGCACTCGCAACGGGGACCCGGGTTTGGCGACTCGGCGTGGGCGATGCCGGTGTGGGGCTGGGCGAACTTTCTGGTGCCGTTGTTCCATTGTTATCCGTCGCACCAGGGGGTATTCGTGCAGTCCGGACAATACTGGCTGGCGTCGTATTACCTGGGCATCGGGGTGCCTGTGCTGTCGGTGTTGGCGATCGGGAAGGTGCGGCGGCGGCGGGTCTGGATGCTGGCCGTGCTGATCCTGCTTTCGTTGACGCTGGCGCTGGGCGACCGGGGTTATCTCTATCGCTGGCTGCACGAGGCGATTCCCCAAGTCGGTTTCATGCGTTACCCGATCAAGTGCGTCCTGCTGGCGATGTTCCTGGCGCCGCTCTTGAGCGCGTTCGGAGTCCACGGTCACATACAGACCCGGACGACGGCGATCCCGGAAGGGCGGCGCCTGCTCCTGGTGGTCGCCACCGCGACGGGATTATTGATCGTCGCGCTGCTGGCGGTTGCCCACCAATTCCCGTTCGCGACCGACCGTTGGCCGGCGACCTGGAAATGTGGTGCGGGCCGGATCGCGTTTCTGATTCTGGTGGTTGGCGCGTTGGTGGCGGTGCGAACGCTTCGCGGCAGCCGTCAAGGGCTCGCCGGGTTAGCATTGTTGGTCCTGCTGTGGCTGGACGTGCTCTGCCAGGCGCCGCGGCTCAACCCCACCATCGCTCGCCGCGTTTACGAACCGGGCTGGGCCCGGACGCAACTGAAGCTGGCGCCGGAACCGCGCCTGGGCGGGGCCCGCGTCATGCCCAGTCCGGCGGCGCGGGCGATGCTGTTCAAATTGAACCTGCCGGACGCGGTCGATGATTACCTGTTCTCGCGGCTTGGGTTCCTGGGCGACTGCAACCTGCTCGATGACATCCCGAAGCTTGAGAGTTTTTATCCGCTTTACCCGCGCGAGGTCGAAACGCTGCGCGCAATGTTGTATGCGACCACCAATGGCGACCTGCCGCGGCTGGAAGATTTTCTCGGCGTCTCGCACATCACCGCGCCGGACAAGATGATCGACTGGCAAGCTCGGCCGACTTTTCTGCCGCTGATCACCGGCGGACAGAAACCGGCTTTCGCCGACGACGCATCGACCTTGCAGGCGCTGGCGTCGCCCGCGTTTGACTCGCGGCGGTGGGTTTACCTGCCGCCGCAGGTCCGCAGCTCGGTCACGGTGAGCAACGCGAGCACGATCGGGATTCGATCCCCGAAATTCGCCAGTCAAAGCGTGGCGTTCACCGCCGAAGCCGACCGGCCCGCGATGCTCGTGATCGCCCAGACGTATTATCATCTGTGGCAGGCGACGGTGGACGGCCGCCGGGTGCCGTTGTGGCGGGCGAACTTTGGATTCCAGGCGCTCGAAGTGCCGGCCGGTTCGCACCGCGTCGAATTGGCTTATCGCGATCCCATCTTTTGGACGGGTGCCGCCATTTCCGGTATTGCGCTGATCGGCTGCTTGTTCGTCTGGCTTCGCGCACGGCCGGGCCATGTCCGAATTTGCGGTCGGAGCGCGAGCCTGTGACTTGCACGGCTTGATTTTGAAGCGGCTGTGCTGCGGCTCATAGAGCTACGAAATCAGGACACTGCCCGCCGCCGGGTGGCCGGGGATCCGGCGGAAACCATCCGCACGACCGACGCGCCGGCGGTCCTCCGCTGCTTTGCCAAGGGCCCGCGAAAAGCGCCAGAGGGCTGGCGCACTCCAAAACCTGGCGGTCATTTCGACGGTTTATGAAAGGCTCCCTCGGTCCACCAATTGCGCATCGGGAGCATGAACCGAGGCACCTCCGGTCTCGCCCTGTGGGCCGGGAAGAGCGGGCGCCCCTTCCTTCTCGGTTCCTGGAGAGCGAGGGGCGTCCTGCTAAATTCCTTCACCGAGGCTGGGCACGCGTTGGTCGGACGTGGCGATCTCGGGCGTCAGCGGGGCGGTCTCGCGCGAGAGGACCCGGTACTGGCGTATCTGGAACGACACCTCCTTGTCGTCGGCGAGTCCGAGCTGGGTGTATTCCTCCTTGGTCATGCGCGAGCGGATGGTCAGACCCGAGGGCAACTCGAATTCCAGGCGCAGCATGATCCCGAGGAAGAACGTGTGACGCAGCACGGCGCGATACCGGTACTGCGCCAGGTCCGGCGAAACCTGCACGGCGTACGGGCGGAACCCGATGCGCAGCCGCCGGCCATCCGGCTCGTCCGGCGCCGGGAACTCGAGTTCCTCGAGGCGCGCCACGCCGTTCTGGACCCCGAGCTCCAGCACGTTCATCACACCGACAAACCGGGCGACAAACTCGTTGGCCGGCTGTTCGTAAACTTCGCGGGGCGTGCCGATCTGTTCGAGGTTGCCCCGGGAAAAGATCACGATCCGGTTGGCCACCTCCATGGCCTCCTCCTGATCGTGGGTGACGAAGATGGTGGTGACGTTGAGGTCGTGGTGAAGGCGGACGAGCCATTCGCGGAGTTCCTGGCGGATCTTGGCGTCCACCGCGCCGAACGGTTCATCGAGGAGCAGCACGCTCGGCTTGGGCGCCAGGGCGCGGGCGATGGCGACGCGCTGGCGCTGGCCGCCGGAGAGTTGGTGCGGGTAGCGCCGTTCGAGACCCTCCAGGCCGAACAGGTGGAGCAACTCCGCCACCCGCGCCGCAATGTCGCGGCGGCTCCACTTCTTGACCTTGAGCCCGAACGCGACGTTCTTGAACACGTTCATGTTTTTGAACAACGCGTAGCTCTGGAACACAAAGCCGATGTTACGCTGCTGGACGGGGACATCGTTGACCCGTTCGCCGCGGATGAAAATATTGCCGGCCGTCGGCATTTCGAGTCCGGCGATCATGCGGAGCACGGTGGTTTTACCGCCGCCGCTGGGGCCGAGCAGCGCCAGCAGTTCGCCTTCCTGGACGGCGAAGTTGACGTCGTTGACGGCCACCACGCCGCCAAAATGCTTGCTGACCGATCTCAGTTCGATGCTCATGGACGAGGACGATCGAAGCCCCTCCGCTCCCACCCTTCGGGCACCCTCTCCCCCGCTGCCAGCGGAGGAGAGGGACGAGAGGAGCGGCCCATTCCGGCCCGGTTACCCCGAAAGTCCCGCGCAAGCCATTGGAAATCAACAAACCGAATTTCATGCGAAGTGGTGGCCCGAAGGGCTGGGGGATTCATGGGAAGTCTTCTTCCGCGATTGCACCTGTACTGGGGCCGTGCATCGCACGCGATCGGACCGCGGCTGGTCCCAAGCCGCAGGGCGTGCCGGGCCGCTGCGGGTTGCGGACAACCCGCGGTCCGGTCCATGGCCAGCAGATGCTTCATCGGCGAGGGTCCTGCGCTGTTCCATCCACGCGTTGCGCCAAGGCGAACTCACGCTGGGTGCGCCACTCCAGGAACGTCTTGAGGCCAAGGGTGGCCAGCGCCAGGAATGCCAACAAACTGGCCACCGCAAACGCCGCCACCGCGTGGTATTGGTTGTAGAGTTCCTCGACCCGCAACGGCATGGTGTTCGTCAGGCCGCTGATGTGGCCCGAAACAACCGAGACGGCGCCGAACTCGCCCATCGCGCGGGCGTTGCAAAGGATGACGCCGTAGATCAGGCCCCATTTGACGGACGGCAGCGTGACATGCCAGAACGTCTGCCAACCGCTGGCGCCCAACGTCAGCGCCGCCTGTTCCTGTTCGGCGCCGGTGGCCTGCATCACCGGGATCAACTCGCGCGCCACGAAAGGAAATGTCACGAACATCGTCGCCAGCACAATGCCGGGCACGGCAAAGATGATTTTCACGCCGCGAGCGTCAAGCCACGGCCCGAGCCAGCCCTGCATTCCGAACAGCAGCACCAGCATCAGGCCCGACACGACCGGTGACACCGAAAACGGCAGGTCGATCAAGGTGATCAGGAGCGATTTGCCCCGGAAATCGAACTTGGCGATGGCCCAGGCGGCGGCGACCCCGAACAGGGCGTTCAAGGGAACCACCACGATCGCCACGAAGAGCGTCAGGCGAATGGCCGCCCAGGAATCGGGATCGGCCAGCGATTGGATGTAAGCCTGCCACCCGCGGGCCAGGGCCTGGACAAACACGTTCACCAGCGGCAAGAGCAGAAAGACCAGCGCAAAGGCCAGCGCCAGCGCCGTCAAGGTCCACTTGATAAACGGCGATTCCTCGGCCCCGCGCCGGGAGGCCCCGTCGTGCCGCTTCAATTGGTGGATTCCCGCCACGGTTCAACCTTCGAAATGGCCGGCCCATTGTTCCAGGCTGTTGATCAACGCCAGCAGTCCGAACGAGGCCCCCAATAACACCACCGCCAGGGCCAGTGCCCCCGCGTAATCATACTCCTCCAGTCGCGTCACAATCAGATACGGCGCAATCTCGGTTCGGAACGGCAGGTTGCCCGAGATGAACACGATCGAACCGTACTCGCCGATCGCCCGCGCGAAGGCCAAGGCGAAGCCGGTGAGGACCGTGGGCAGCAGCGTGGGCGCGATGACGGCAAGGAAGGTCCGCAAGCGCCCGGCTCCCAGCGTCGCGGCGGCTTCCTCGACCTCGCGCTCGAGGTGTTCAAGCACCGGTTGGAGCGTCCGTACCATGAACGGCATGCCCACGAACGTCAGCGCGATCACCACGCCCAGCCGGGTATAGGCCCCTGGGATGCCAAGTGGAACCAGGAATCGACCCAGCCAACCATCGGCGGCGAACAGGTTGGCCAGCGTCAACCCGGCCACCGCCGTCGGCAATGCGAAAGGGAAATCCACCAGGGCATCAATCAACCGTCGTCCCGGGAATTCATACCGCACCAGCACCCATGCCAGCAATGTGCCGAACACGGCATTGGCCAGCGCGGCCAGGAGCGATGCACCGAAGGTCAGTTCATAGGCCGCCAGGGCGCGCGGGGTAGTTGCCAGCCGCCAGAAGTCGGACCAGGAAATCTCCACCACTTTGAGCACCAGCGCGGCCACGGGCAGCAGAACGATGGCGCTCAGATAGCACATCGTAAAGCCTATCGTCAGGCCGAAGCCGGGGAGCGCGTTGAATCTCTTTACAGCCATGATTCCCAGCAAGGCGTCGCTGGGGCGATTATGCACCACCCGACGACGACAAGGAACACTAATTTTATCCGTGTCGGCGCGCAGCCCAGGCGTTCACCGGGCGGGTTTGAGACATCACGGGGCGGTTGCCGGCTCGGGGTTCAGGGTTTGAAAATCCGGTCAAACTCGCCGCCCTCGCGGAAAAACTTCTGCTGCGCCCGTTCCCATCCTCCGAACACCTCGGCGATGGTGAACAACCTCAAGGACGGGAACTGGTCCGCATTCCGTGCCGCCACCTCGGGCCGCCGCGGCCGGTAGAAATGCCTGGCCGCCAGTTCCTGCCCGGTCTCCGAGTAGAGGTACTCCAAGTAGGCCTTGGCAACCGCCTCGGTCCCGTGACGTTTCACGACGCGATCCACCCAGGCAACCGGTGGCTCGGCCAGGAGACTCACCGACGGATAGATAATCTGAAACTTGGCTTGGCCGGACTCCTTGCGCGAGAGCAAGGCCTCGTTCTCCCAGGCGATCAATACGTCCCCGATACCGCGTTGAACGAACGTCGTCGTCGCCCCGCGCGCCCCTGCGTCCAGGATCGGGACATTCCGGTAAAGCCGGGCCACGAAATCCCGCGCCTTGGCCTCGTCACCACCGGGCCGCTTTAACGCGTATCCCCAAGCCGCAAGATAATTCCAGCGCGCCCCGCCGGAGGTTTTTGGGTTCGGCGTGATGACGGTGACGCCCGGCTTGACCAGATCATCCCAGTCCCGAATCCCTTTCGGGTTGCCCTGCCTGACCAGAAACACAATCGTCGAGGTGTAGGGCGCGCTGTTGTCCGGCAGCCGCTTCTGCCAATCCACCGGCAGCAGCCGGCCCTTGCCGGCCAGCGCATCGACATCGTAGGCCAGCGCCAGCGTCACGACGTCGGCTTCCAAACCGTCCATCACCGCCCGCGCCTGCTTGCCGGAACCGCCATGTGATTGCCGGATGGCGATCCGTTCTCCGGTCCGCGCCATCCAGTACTGCGCGAAAGCCGCGTTGAATTCCTGGTAGAATTCCCGGGTGGGGTCGTACGAGACGTTCAGCAGCGTGAGGTCTCTGGCGGCCTTGACGGCGAGCGAGCCGGCCAATGTCACGGCCAGGCTGGTGAGCAGCTTCAAAACCTGC
>JAGWYX010000948.1 GCA_018969165.1 Verrucomicrobiota bacterium | reverse complement strand
GTCGAACTTTCCGGGAACGGTGACGAAGACGCGCGCGTAGGCAGTGCGCGGAGCGGGCACGCCGGCGTCGCGGTAAAGCCGGTGCGACAAAACCTCGTTCATCCAACTGGCGTCGGTGACGTTGTTGTGGAGGTTCAACTTGGTGATGCCGGCCAGTTTCTGGCCTTTGACGTACTTGTTCAGGTCCACCTTGAGCGAGCGCTTGAGCGAACCACGCGATTCCAGGAACGTCCCGTTGCCCTTGTAGCGGACGGCGACATCGGTGTAGGTCTGGCCTTCAAACTCCAGGTCGGCGTGAACGTACTTGAACTCGATGCCCATCGCCGAAGCCAGTCCATTGCGCTTGCCTTCCGGCCCCTGCAAAGCCATCCCCAGGTCACGGACGCCCGGTTGCCCCGGACCGCGTCCCGGCAAGCCCGGAGGCGCGAATGTGCGGTTCAGCCCGGTCCGGAGCTGCTCCAGGTTCACCTTGCCCGCGTTCTCCCGGTCCCAAGCGGTGAACCATTTGCCAGCCAGGCCTTGGAACTCCTCCCGCGAAAGCTTGCCGTCGTGGTTCTGGTCACCGTCCCTGAGAAACACCGGGGCGAGGAGCGTCCCCGGACCAAACGACAGGCGAGCGCGGGGACCTGGCGGGCCGCCGAAAAGTCCCCCGGGGCCGCCGCTGGGCTCCATCGCCCCCCATTGGTCGGGGGTGAACTTCAGGTGCACATTCCAGATGCGGGTGGGCTGGAACAGCTCGCCAGGCGAGGTCGGAGGCTGGTCGGTTGGGGCGGCCGGGGCCTGAACGCCGGCGAGGCCCAGCAGGCTCGCCAGAAACAGGACGCGGGTCGGTTGCTCGATCATGCCAGAGTCCTTAAACTGTGAAACCTGCTGTCATCAAGTCAAGTTTCGACGTCGCTTTCGTAGTCTGTGTTCTTCCCCTCAAGGAATCCAGGGCGCGCCAGGTCGGCTTAATGCGTCATTAAATAGAACATGATGTTGATGGCCAGCGGATAGGCGCGCCCCTCGGAGAAATCCCGAAAATACCGTTCGTTCTCCCCTTCCCGCTCCCAGCCGTCGCCGTTGTCGGTGTTGTGGGTGGCCAGGATCATGATGCGCTGATGGTCGTCCAGCCAGACCCGCACATGCATCTGCTCCGAACCCGGTCCGCGCCAGCGCGAGACCGGAGCCGTCAAATCCGCGTCGTCGCGGTCGCGCCGCCAGAAATGGATCGAGGGCACCTGCAGGCGATTCGACGGTCCGTTGAGGTCAAAGATGGCGTGGAACAACGGATGGTCCGGGGGCAGGTCCACCCAGTGGCGCTCCGGCAACACGCGCTGCATCTGGGCCGCGAAATGCTCCCAGTCCCGCGTGCCCCAGAAATCATCGGCCATGAACACGCCCCCGTTGAGCAGGTAATGGCGGAGGATGCGAACCTCTTCGGCGCGCAGCTCCATCCCCCCGGGCTGCGCGGCGAAGATAAACGGGTAGTCGAACAGCGTCGGGTCGGTCAACTTCACCACTCGCCCGTCCGGATCCACCTTCAGCGAGGTCAGTTCCTGCAGCCGGTAGGAAAGGTTCAAATCGCTGTCCGGATAATCGTTGATCCAACCCAGCACCGCCGGACGGCCAGGGGACTTGAAGATGATGCGGGTAAAGGTGAACACGTCCCGCGTGAACCCCGGCGCGTTGGTCCATTCCGGGGTCTCGGTGACGTGGTTGGCGGTCTCGCGCGCCGTGCGCACGGTGTCTTCGTTGACCCATCCGCCGCCTTCGGTTCGGACCAATGGTCCTTCATCGCCTCCCCAGAAACCCCGTCCGCCGCGCATGCGGAATTGCGCGACGCAGATCCCGGCGGAAGACGCCAGGACCAACGCCAGCACCAGCCGCCGCCGCCAGAGGCATGGACCGGGTCCAGGAAACGCGGGGGCGGCCGGGCCGGGGTAGCGGCCAATCCAGGGCGTTTTCCGCGCACGGGTGTTCACGTCTGAAAGTGACCAGTCCCGACCCCGGCGGTTACAGGCGCAGGCAACCCGGTGGCCTCGCGCCGCCGCCGGCCTGCCGGCGTGGGAAAA
>JAGWYX010000055.1 GCA_018969165.1 Verrucomicrobiota bacterium | reverse complement strand
GATATGGGAACTGAGCAGCACGGTCTTCTGCCCGCGCAATTGTTCGAGCAGTTCCAACGTCTGCCGGCGGCTGATGGGATCCAGCCCGGCGGTCGGCTCATCCCACACCAGCAGCTCGGGGTCGTTCATCAGCGAGGCGGCAATCCCCAGCCGGGTCTTCATCCCGGTCGAGAACGCGCCAATCTTGCGCCCGGCGTCCTCCATCAGACCGACCGCGCGCAGGAGGCTGCCCAGGCGCGCCTGGCGTTCCCGGTTGTCCAACCCAAAGCACTTGCCCACGAAACCCAGGTAGCCGATGGGCGTCAGGTCCTTGGGAAAGACCGGGTCATCGGATAAAAACCCGATTCGTTGCCGGAGCCGCTTCGAGCCGGGCCGCATCCGCTCGCCGAACACCTCGATCTCGCCCGCGCTGGGGGTAATCAGGCCGAGGGCCAGGCGAATGACGGTCGATTTGCCCGAGCCGTTCGCCCCGAGCAGGCCGATGGTCGAGCCGTTCGGCAAATGGAACGAGACATCGGCCAGACCGATCTGGCGGCCCTGATAGACCTTGGTGACCCGCTCGAACCGGATGATCTCGCTCATGATCGCTTCTTCAAGGCGCCCAACGGGGCCAGGTCTGCCCGCCGCCGTGCCGACGACGGCGCAAAATCTCAACCATTATTAGCTTTATGCACGATCGCTAAAACACCGAAATTAATCAATGATAATGCACAGTTCCGCCCCCCGGCGCGCCCTTCCCCCGAGTCGTTCCGGCCCCGGCGGTCTCCCGTCCTGACCCGCCTTAGTGACCGGACCCTGGGATCAAACACAGTTTGTTGCGTCGCGTTTGGCTGCTGGCTCGGCGCAAGACCGGGGCACTCTGAAAATCATGGCGTGACTCCGTTCGCCGGCCGGTCCATGTTCAAGCATGATTCTCTTGCTGAAGATCAGTGTGGCGGTTGGATTCGGCCTCGTGATTCTGGCGTTGCTATGACGCGGTTCCGCTATTTGCGCGACCGGTTGTTTTGGGTGGGCTGTGGGCTGTATGCGATGAATCGCTGGCTCATCAAACCGCATGTCCACAGCCCCTTTCTGCGCGGTCACTTCAACGACCTGTTGCTGATCCCGTGCGCCCTGCCGCCGCTGTTGCAGCTCCAGCGCTGGCTCCGCTTGCGCTTGCATGACCAGATGCCGACAGCCGGCGAAATCGCCCTCAACCTGGCCGTGTGGTCGTTTCTGTTCGAGGCGATCGGACCGCACCTCATGCGCGGAGTCACCGGCGACCCTTGGGACGTCCTGGACTACGTCGCGGGCGGAATCGTCGCCGGCCTGTGGTGGCACCGGGACCGGCTCGTTCACCCCGGTCCTGTCCATGAGCTTTGATGCCCTGGCCGCCCACTATCGCTGGATGGAACGCGTGCTGGCCGGCAACAAGCTGCAGCGCTGTCGAACCGCCTATCTGGCCCAAGTCGCGGCGTCCCAAAATGTCCTGCTGCTCGGCGAAGGCAACGGCCGCTTCTTGGTCGAATGCCGCCGCGCGTTGCCGGCCGCCCGCCTCACCTGCCTGGATGCCAGCGGCCCGATGCTGGCTCTGGCTCGTCGGCGGCTCCGGCGCCTGGATCCAACCACTGCTGGCGTTGAATTTGTCCATGCCGACGTGCTCGAGTGGACCCCGCCGGCTCCCGCCTTCGACCTGATCGTCACGCACTTCTTTCTGGATTGCTTTCGGCCCGAACAGCTCGAACGGATCGTCGCCAGCATCGCCAGCGCCGCCTCAGCTCGCGCCGTATGGCTCCTCGCCGATTTCGCGGTGCCGAGCCGCGGTCTGGCCCGATGCCGCGCCCAGATCATTCACCGGATGATGTACGCGTTCTTTCGCGCGGCGACCCGGCTCCCCGCCCGGGCCCTGACGCCCCCAGACGATTTCCTGCGGTCCAATCACTTCGTCCTGCGCGACCGCGCGAGGAGTGAGTGGGGGCTGCTCCACAGCGACCGCTGGGAGCGCGGCGGGCGTTGACGGGATGCAGAGGGGCCGCTCCGGAGCCGAGCCTGCAATCAACCCGCGTGACCGCTGGCATCCCGGGTCGCTCCGCTCCTCCCGACAGCGGTCGAAAATCTCCCCTTGACACGGGCTGGTAACTGTCATATTGTCCTATGTCAGTTAGCGAGTATGCTGTTCGCCATCGATTTTAAGTCCGGCCTGCCGGTCTATCTCCAGCTCGTGGACCAGGTCCGCTACGCCGCCGCCGCCGGCAGCCTCCGCGCCGGCGAACCCCTCCCCTCGATCCGCGCCCTGGCCGAGGAACTGCGCGTCAACCGCAACACCGTCGCCAAGGCCTACGCCGAACTCGAAAGCCAGGAGGTCGTCGAAACTGTCCCCGGCAAAGGCTGCTTCCTCAAGGACGGCAATTCGCCCTTCACCAAACAGGTCCGCCAGAAACTGCTGCTCAAGGACATCGACGGCGCCGTCGTCACCGCCCACCATTTGCAGGTGGACCGCGAGACCTTCCTGACCCTGGTCAAGGAACGCCTGGATTACTTCGAACGTAAAGCCGGAGGAGAGCGATGAAACCGCGCCCGTTCCGTAGCCGCCGACGTGAGCCGGCCCTGATTTTCCGGAAGAACAAATGGAGCGGACTGACGTCCGCTGCTACACGGTTTATGGAAGGACATCCTGCGTGGTGCTTGTCTGCTCCGTTCAGCTTGCCGGAAACCCTCAATCTTCGAGGAGGTTCCTATGACTCATGATAACCCGGTCATCGAAATCAAAAACCTCGCCCGGCGCTACGGCCGGGTCGAGGCGGTGGACAACCTGACGCTCACGGTCCGGCCCGGACGCTGTTACGGGTTTTTCGGCCGGAACGGCGCCGGCAAAACCACCACGATCAAATGCCTGCTCAACCTGCTCCGGCCGGACCGCGGCGACGTCCGCGTCTTCGGTCTCGACCCGCAGCGCGACGAGGTGGCCGTCAAATCGCGCCTGAGCTATGTGCCCGACGCCGTCGCGTTCTACCCGTGGATGACGGTGAGCGACACGTTGGGTTACCTGGCGTCGTTTCGCACGCATTGGAACCGTGAGGTGGAAACCGATCTGCTGAAAAAATTCCAGCTCGACCCTCAGCAGAAGGCCAGCCACCTCTCGAAGGGCCAGAAGACGCAGCTCGCCTTGATCGGCGCGGTTTGCCCGGAGCCGGAATTGCTCGTGTTGGACGAGCCGACCTCGGGGCTCGACCCGATCGTGCGCCGCGAATTCATCGAAACCGTGATCGGGGCCTACCAGTCGGCGGGGGGCGGGGCGCGGACGATTTTCGTCTCGACGCATTTGATTTCCGAGTTCGAGGGGTTGATCGACGAGTTCACGATCATCGAGCAGGGACGCGACTTGCTGTCGATGGAGGCGGACCGGGCGCGCGAGCGGTTCCGGAAGATTCGCGCGCGGTTCGCGCAGGCGCCGTCGGGTTTGAACCTGGCGGGGGCGCTGAGCGTGCGGCAAGCGGGGCGCGAGGTCGAGTTCCTGGCCAACGGCAACAGCGAGAAACTGCTCGATGCGCTGCGGCGGTTGCAGCCGGAGGAATTGCGGTGCGAGTCGCTGTCGCTCGAGGAGATTTTCATCGCGTCGAAAACCTTGGCGCAATCGGTCGCATGAAAACGCTCGTGTGGAAGGAAGTCCGCTTGATCCTGCCGGCGTGGATCGCGGCGGGAATTCTGGCGATTGGTGGGACTAGCGTGGTGGCTCTGACCGCGCGTGTCAGCCCACTGATTGGCAGCCTCATTCCGACTCCCTTCCGGCTCGGAATCCTATTGTTGGCTCTGGTCCCGTTCGGGCAGGAGTTCGGGTGTGACACGTTTTCGCTGTTGCTGGCGCAACCTGTTTCACGCCGCAGCATTTGGCGCACGAAAGTGGGTCTGTTGGCGGTGGCGACCGTGACCGTTACGGCCCTTTTCTTCCTGTCTTTCATTGTGCTGGATGGTTTCCGGCCAGGAAGCGCCCGGGGCCTGAGGTTTGGATATCCATGGCAGGTGCTCTTGATGATCCTGGCCACGGCGACCGGCGGGCTCTGGACGACGCTGTTATTCCGTCAGACGATCGCCGCCTTCGCCTTCACACTCCTGATTCCAGTGGCAGTCTCGATTTCCATCATTGAGCTTTTCACCAGCCGCGGACCGTTTGGCGCGGTCACGGCGCCCATCGCGACCGCGGTGGTGGACGGAGCACTGCTGGTTTATGCGATCGCCGGATTCCTGTGGGCGCGGTACTTGTTTTTCCACGCGCAAGACACGCAGTGGACCGGTGGGACGCTGACGTTGCCAGCCTGGCTCGGTCCGCCCTCAGCGGCCCGCGGTGCCCGGAGCCGAAGGTGCGGTTCGTTGCCGGCGCTGATCCGCAAAGAACTCCAACTGCAGCACGTGACGTTTTTGCTCGGCGGGCTCCTGGCGTTGCTACATCTGCTACTTATCGCCGGTTTGAAAGTGCATCCCACCCTGGCCGAGCCGGTGCTGGCGAATCTCCTGAGCTCGCTCTGGTTGCTTTGGCTGGTCATGCCCATCGTGGTGGGAAGCATCGCCGTCGCCGAAGAGCGCAAGCTCGGCACCCTCGAGACGTTTCTGTGCCAACCGGTCGCGCGCCGAACCCAGATGTCGGTTAAGTTCGCCGTCGCACTGATGGCGGGGATACTTTTGGGGACCTTCGTGCCAGGGGCATTGGAGGGCCTGACGGGGTTGGTCACCAGTGCGGTTGACGTGCGCCGGGAGGTTTTCGGCACCAGTTCGGCCGGCATGGGCCTGGTGCTTCGGGCCATGTTCTCGGGCGCCTTGACCGTGATCGCGATCTACGCTTCGAGCCTGGCCCGAACCACCCTCCACGCCCTGGGCCTGGCCTTGGTTCTGGCGCTGATGTCCGGCGGGGTCATGGCTCCGATCAACTTCTCCACCGAGCCAGGTTTTTTCCTGAACCGGCCTGCGTGGTTCTGGGCGTACGTGATCGGCTTGCCGATTCTCCCGGCCACTTTGCTTGGGCTGAGTTATGCCAACTGCAAACGGCTGCTCGAACCGAGCAAGGTCTGGCGACGCAACCTCGGCGTGCTGGCCGTCGCGCTGCTCTGCGTTATCGTGGCGTCGAATGCCATCTATCAACGGGCCTGGGAATGGGTGCTCCCGCTGGAACCCCGCCACGGCCCGGCGCGATTGCCTCGAGAGCAGCCCGTGACGCTCGAACTGAACCGGAGGGACCTCGTGGTCCATTTGCCCGATCGGCGGGTTTGGCTGAACCCGACCGGATGGAAAATCCATACCAGCGCACTGGTCCGGTTTGCCAGTCGGGATTACTCGGATGGCACCTGGCAAGAATGGCCGTTCAGTCTTGGCCGAGGCCATTTTGTGCCTGAGTCCAACTGGATCGATGTGGCGACGGCCTGGCGCCAGGTGCTGGGGATTCGGAACGATGGCAGCTTGTGGAGTCTGGCCACTTCGCTGACGAACCGTTTGGGAACCGAGGTGTTCCGGATCGGAAGCGACAGCGACTGGCGGCAGGTGGTGTTCGGCGGTGGCGGTTTCCTGTTGTTGAAGAATGACGGCAGCCTCTGGTGGAAACTGGCCTACGCGGGTTATGCGACGAACTTGCCGACGGTGCTGGTCGCGCGGCCGGTGCGCGTCGGGTCAGACTCCGATTGGGAGCGGCTGTTCGAAAAAATCCAAGCCCCCTTCGCGAGGAAGCGGAACGGCCAGACCTGGGAGGCACAGTACCGCGGAACCACCGGGTCCGAACAACTGGTTTTGCGACGTCGACTCGATCTGGCCGGTGCCGATTGGGCGTCGCTTTCGGAGGGCAAGCTGGGGTTCGCCGGCCCCGCCGGGAAACCGCGATGGGTTGAGTTCGTTGCGGGTGTCCAGGCCGATGGCAGCTTGTGGGTCTGGTTCAACGAGGAGCAGGACGGCGGCCTTAGCCCGATTGCGACCCGGACACAGAAGCTCCAGTTGGGGAAAGGGCGCCGCTGGAAAAGCGCCTGGATCTCCTATCACGTGATGATCGCCCTGGAAACCGACGGCGCACTGTGGAAGTGGGAGGTCGCATGGACGGCAGGTCCGGAGGAATGGCTTTCGAGTTTGGTCAAGAGCGTGCCGGTGCGCGTGGGTCGCAATTCCGATTGGCTCGCGATCAGCCACGCCCTTTGGCCGCCCGTGGCGCTGGCTGCCGACGGCACCCTCTGGCGGCCGGTTCAATTCGAAGGAAACCGTTTGTTCGTCCCGAGCCGGATCCCACAGCGGGTTGCGAGCATCTTCGACGACGTGAACTAATCGCTGTCCCACCGCCGTTCTGCCGACGACGGGAGCGTGCCGGGAGCGTGCCGAGGTGACGGGGTCCATGGCAAAGCGGCGGGGGGCCGCCGCACTCCAAGACGCTGGTGCGACGGCTTCGGCCCGTTCTGGGTGATGACGCCACTGGATGTACGCGCGCGAATCGAGGTCCGCCACCAACCCGGTAGCAGCGGACGTCAGTCCGCTCAAACTCGGTCTGCAGCCAGTCTGAGCCGACTCACGTCGGCTGCTACGGGGGTCTTGGGGAAGTCTCTCACGGATCCCTCGCCCCCGCCGACTACATGTGCGCAATGATGTTCTCGCCGAACTCGGAACACTTGATCTCGGTGGCGCCGGTCATCAGGCGCGCGAAATCGTAGGTGACCCGCTTGCTGGCGATCGCCCCGTTCAGACCTTTCAGGATCAGGTCGGCCACCTCGGTCCAGCCCAGGTAGCGGAACATCATCTCGCCGCTCAACACGACGCTGCCGGGGTTGACCCGGTCGAGGTTGGCATATTTCGGCGCAGTGCCGTGCGTCGCCTCGAAGATGGCGTGGCCCGTGACATAGTTAATGTTCCCGCCGGGGGCGATGCCGATCCCGCCGACCTGCGCCGCCAGGGCGTCGCTCAAGTAATCGCCGTTCAAGTTGAGCGTGGCGATCACGTCGAACTCATCGGGACGCGTCAGCACCTGCTGGAGGGTGATGTCGGCGATCGCGTCCTTGACCAACAACGCGCCGGCCTTGAGCGCCGCCTTCTGTTCGTCATTCGCCGCGGCTTCGCCCTTTTCCTCCTTCGTCCGCTCCCAGCGCGCCCACGTGTAAACCCTTTCGCCGAAGATTCGCTCGACCGCGGCATAGCCCCAGTCGCGGAAGGCGCCTTCGGTGAACTTCATGATGTTGCCCTTATGAACGATGGTGACGCTGCGGCGTTTCTGGCGCAGGGCATATTCGACGGCGGCCTTGACGAGGCGGATGGTGCCGACGTTGGAGACGGGCTTGATGCCGATGCCGACCTGGACGGGAATCTTCGACGCGTCATGCTCGGGCGACGCCAGTTTCATGTAACCGGCGATGGCGTCGTGCGTGCCGAACCGGATTTTCTTGAAATCCATGGGAAATTCCTTCGCGATGAAGTCGAGGATTTTTTGCGATTCGGTCGAGCCGCCGGGGAACTCGATCCCGGCATAGATGTCCTCGGTGTTTTCGCGAAAGATCACCATGTTGACCTTCTCGGGGTGTTTCACCGGGGACGGGACGCCGGAGAAATATTGCACGGGCCGGAGGCACACGTAGAGATCGAGCATCTGGCGCAAGGCGACGTTGAGGGACCGGATGCCGCCGCCGATGGGCGTGGTGAGCGGGCCCTTGATGCCGACCAGGAATTCCTTGAACGCCGCGACGGTGTCGTCCGGGAGCCAGTTGTTGAATTTCTTGAACGCGGTTTCACCGGCATAGGCCTCGAACCAGGCAACGCGGCGCTTGCCGCCATAGGCCTTCTGCACCGCGGCGTCGAACACGCGCTGGCTGGCGGCCCAGATGTCGGGCCCGGTACCGTCGCCGCGGATGAAGGGGAGAACGGGTTGCTCGGGGACGTTGAGTTTGCCGTGGGCGATGGTGATTTTGCCGCCGGCGGGCGGGGTCAGGTTCTGGTAGGACATGGTCGTGGGTTCAGGGTTTCAAGTTCACAAAGTCTCAAGTCAGAAGTTTGAGAAATAAGGCGCAAGCGGGAGAAAGCAAGGAAAGAAAACTTGCGGGCGATGAGGGCGGAAACTAAGTTCACGGCATGACGCTGGAGCTCGCCGATTTGGACACGCTCAAAGCCGCGGCCATCAAGCGATTCGATGACGGTATCGCGCAGGGGGTGGAGAACGGCTCGTTGGATCGGGAACTTGCACAACTGCAAGCTGAATTGGAACAGATTTACCGGATCGTCGTGCTGCTTCAAAAGAACGAGCCGGACCTGGAAAAGATCGCGGAGATTTGGCAGAAGATGGTTGTCGTTTGCGATGAATTCGCGGCGCGGCTTTTCACGTTAGCCGCACAACACCCCGCCTGCCGGGCGTCCTATGACCGAATCCTGGACCTGCGAAATGCGGCCGAGGAGCGCCGACGATTACACCGACGGGCATGATCCCGGTGGGGCAAATCGGGCGGGCCGCCGAGTGTTACGACCGTTACAACAACGCGCTCGATCCCCTTTCCGCAGACGCTCGGGAAGCAAAGCGCTTGTTCGATGACTTGGCAGTTGGTTTGCACACCGCGCACGCGCCGGATGTGATCTTTTTAGAATTCCGCTACGAACTGGTGCGCCAGTGTCGCGAATATCTGCGGAAGAATCGCCCGGGTTAAAGAGACGGAAGGTCCACCTGGCTCCTCGACCGCACCGTGGGGTGCCGGAGTCGTGGGCTCTTCGAACCGCTACCGCCAACGCCAGGTGCGGCCGTTGCGCTTCTGGCCCAGGTGAAAACCGATGACGAGCAGTAAATCCACGATGTCGCAGGAATCGTCCGCGTGCCAGACGGTCAACATCCGATAGCTGGGTGAAGGCGAGATAAAATCGCGATGGGGAACTCGCAACGCCCGGCCGTCGGCCAGATTGATGGAAAAGGACCGGAAAGGGTTCGCTTCGACCAGGCGCCGAAGCGTTTCAGCTTTCATATCCGAATCGTAATAGGGAGATGGGCGTTAAACAAGGGCTCCGTCGTACTCAACCGCGGCCGGACCGCGGTGTTGGCTCACGCCACCTCGATCAGCCGGCGTTCGGCGGGGGCGCCCGTAGCGAGTTGCGCTTTGACCTGGGCAACGAGGTTGGCCACGGTCAGCCCGTATTTCTCGCGCAGGTAATCCACGGTCGAGGCGTGCTCGATGAACTGGTCGGGCCAGCCGATCCGCACCACCGGCGTGGCGATCCGTTTTTCGTTGAACAACTCGAGGACACTGCTGCCGTAGCCGCCCGGCAGGACGTGGTCTTCGAGCGTGACCACGACGTCCGCCGCGCGTCCGACGAACTCGTGCGTGCCGGTGTCCAGCGGTTTGGTGAAGCGCGGGTTGACGACCGCCACATCGAACCCGTCGGCGATGAGTTGTTCGGCAGCCTGGCGGGCGAGCCGGAGCATGTTTCCCAGGCCGAAGAGGGCGACTTTGCGGCCGCCGGTTTGGGAAAAGTTTTGCGCGACGGCGGCCTTGCCGATTTCGATCAGGGCCGGTTGGTCTTTGAGCGGCACGCCCGCGGCGGCCCCGCGCGGGTAGCGGATGAACGTCGGGTGCCGCTGATGGCTGGCGGTGAACATCATGTCCACCAGTTCGTCCTCGTCGGCCGGCGCCATGGCGATGACGTTGGGCACGCAACGGAGGTAGGCGATGTCAAACAAGCCGTGGTGCGTCGGGCCGTCGTTGGCCGACAGCCCCGCGCGGTCCATGCAAAAAATCACCGGCAAGTCCTGGAGCGCGACGTCGTGGACGATGCAGTCATAGGCGCGCTGGAGAAACGTGGAGTAAATGGCACAGACCGGGTGGTAACCCATGGTGGCCATGCCGGCGGCGAACAGGACGGCGTGTTCCTCGGCGATGCCGACGTCGAAGTAGCGTTGGGGCAGCGCCTTCTCCAGCGCCTTGAGTCCGGTGCCGGTCGGCATGGCGGCGGTGATGCCGACAATCGAGTTGTCTTTCCGGCACAACCGCACCATGGCCTGGCCAAAGACATCCTGCCAGTTCGGGGGCGCCCCCGGTTGGGCGGGCAGCCCGTTGCCCGTCCGAATGTCATAGGGGCCGGTGCCGTGGAATTTCTCCGGTTGATTGACGGCCGCTTCGTAGCCTTTGCCTTTCTTGGTCAGCACGTGCAGGACCACGGGTTGCTCGCAAGTCCTGGCGAATTCCAGGGCGTTGATCAGGAGCGGCAGATCGTGCCCGTCCATCGGCCCGAGGTAACGGAGGCCCATCTCCTCGAAGATGAGGCTGCTGCCAAACCCGCCGCGGCCGTCGGATTCCCACGGGGTGGCGCTCTGCTTGAGGGCGACTTCGCTGACGGCGCCCTTGAGGGCTTCCTCGGCCTTGTGCCCGAGTTTGAGCGCCAGTTCGCCCTTGGGCAGGCGGCGCATCCACCGCTCGAAATCCTTCTGCAACCGGTTGTAACGCGGGTGGGTGATGAGCTTGTTGAGGTAATTGGCGATGGCACCGACGTTCTTGGCGATGCTCCACTCGTTGTCGTTGAGGATGCCGATGAACCGCTTCGTCGTGTGCCCGATGTTGTTAAGCGCCTCGAACGAAATACCGTTCGTCAGTGCCGCGTCGCCAAAAATGCAGACGATGTTTTCGTCCGTGCCTTTTTTGTCGCGCGCCGCCGCCATGCCGAGCGCGGCGGAGAGCGCCGTGCCCGCGTGGCCCGCGCCGTAGCAATCGTGCGGGCTTTCCGTGCGCAGCGCGAACCCGTTCAGGCCGTTCGTTTGCCGGATGGTGCGGAACCGGTCCTTGCGGTCGGTGAGGATCTTGTGGACATAGGCCTGATGGCTCACGTCCCAGAC